>CAKQJJ010000077.1 GCA_934247335.1 uncultured Clostridia bacterium
CCGTAGTCGTGTATATGGCGGCAAATAAACTTGGGCTCGGCGGACTTACCCCCGGCTCGGTAATAAGCTTTATTTCGTACGCCGGAATGTTAAGCGCGCCGCTTAACGAAATTGCCACTTATTTGCAGGAAATTTCCAGCGCGGTCAGCAACCTCGAAAGCGTTATGGACGTGCTGGAAGTCGAACCTACCGTCGTGGACGCCGAGGAGGCAGAGGCGCTTCCGCCGGTTAAAGGCGACGTTAAGTTTGAAAACGTGTATTTCTCGTACGAAAACGCGCATATTATTCTCGAAGACATCAACTTTGAGGTGCCGCAGGGCAAAATGGTTGCGCTCGTTGGTCCCACGGGCTCGGGCAAAACCACGATAGTCAGCCTGTTGTCGCGCTTTTACAACGTGGACAGCGGAACCATTTACGTGGACGGTCACGACATTTCCAAAGTAACGCTGTATTCGCTGCGCAAGCAAATAGGCGTTATGATGCAGGACAGCTTTATTTTCAGCGGAACCATTATCGACAATATCCGTTACGGTAAGCCCGACGCCACCGACGAACAGTGTATAGAGGCGGCAAAACAAGTGGGCGCCGACGCGTTTATTTCCAAACTGCCCGACGGCTACTACACCAAGACCATCGAACAGGGTTCGCGCCTGTCCACCGGCGAAAGACAGCTTATCTCGTTTGCGAGAGTGCTTTTAACCGATCCGAAAATACTCATTCTGGACGAGGCAACCGCTTCTATCGACACCGAAACCGAAAATCTGATAAAGGATGCCTTAAACGTGATACTTGCCGGCAGAACGAGCTTCGTAATCGCGCACCGACTGTCCACGATAGAAAAGGCGGACTGCATTTTCTACATAGCCAACCACACCATTGCCGAAGCGGGTACGCACGCTCAGCTTATGGCAAAGAAGGGCTACTATTACGAACTCGTAAATCACGACGTCAAGGACGACAGGAGCGATTCATGATATGGTTAAATTAAATCCCGACGAAAAAGTAGTGGCTGCCGTCCGCGAAGGACTGAAAAAAACGGGCGGGTATTGCCCTTGCCGCAGACAGCGCACCGAAGATTACAAGTGCATGTGCAAGGAGTTCCGCGAGCAGATCGCCGATCCCGATTTCGAGGGCTTTTGCCATTGCATGCTGTATTATAAAAGCAAGGATAATAAATAATATAATTAAAAACGAAGCGGCGCTTGTAAGACACGGGCGCCGTTTTTACGTCCGGACGGCAAAATCGCTTGATTTTCGTCGCGAATTTTAATATAATAATTGTCGGAGAAATATTATGTCCGAAGTTGCTGTAAAAAAGAATAAAAAAACCATGGATATGACAAGCGGCAGTATAGTTAAATGCATAGTGCTGTTTGCATTGCCTTTGCTTGTCGGTAACTTTTTCCAGCAGCTTTACAACATGGTGGACGCGCTCGTAATAGGTCAGAGAGGCACTGCCGGCGAATATTCGGCAGTGGGCAGCGTGGCGCCCATAACCAATATTCTGATAGGACTTTTTTCGGGACTTTCAAGCGGCGCAAGCGTAGTAATCTCGCAGTATTTCGGCGCCGGCAACAAGGAAAAAGTAAGCGCGTCTTCGCACACTTCCATGGCAATAACGCTCATTTCGGGCGTGGTTTTCACTGCGCTCGGCGTGATTTTTTCGCCGCTCATGGTAAAAATGATGCTGCGTACCACCGGAGGCGAAGTGTACGCCCCCGCAACCGAATACCTCACCATTTATTCGTGGGGAATGATGTTCATGCTTTTGTACAACATGGGATCGGGCATACTGCGCGCCGTGGGCGATTCGCGCCGTCCGTTTTACTATCTCGCCGTGGCGGCGGTGATAAACACCGGACTGGACTTTTTGTTCGTCTACGCTTTCGATATGGGCGTGGCGGGCGTGGCGTACGCAACCATAATAGCGCAGGGCGTTGCCGCGCTGCTCACGGTTATTACGCTTCTTAAAACCAAACTGGACGTTAAAATAACGGTAAAAAAGCTTAAAATAGACAAGAACATACTCTTGCAGATAATAAAAGTGGGCATTCCCGCCGCAATTCAGCTTGCGCTCACCGCTTTTTCCAACGTGTTCGTACAGTCGTACATAAGCAACGTCAATTCCGATCAGACCGCGTCGCTGGGCGGCTGGACCACCTACAACAAAATAGATCAGTTCGTGTTTTTGCCCATTCAGTCCATTGCGCTTGCCGCAACCACGTTCGTAGGGCAGAACCTCGGCGCAGGCAATATCTCGCGCGCAAAAAAAGGCACGTACTACTCGTATTTCATGGCGGTTATCGTCACGGTTGCGATAATGATACCCATAATGACCTGTTCGGAGAGTATATCCGCCGTGTTCAACGCCGACCCCGATATAGTCCGTCACGCGGCGCTTCTTTTGCGCTATCTCACGCCGTTTTATCTGTTCTCGTGCGTAAATCAGGTGTTTTCTGCGGCAATGCGCGGCGCCGGCAACAGTATTGCCCCGATGATAATCATGATGTCGTCGTTTATCGTCGTCCGCCAGATTTATCTTTTCGTGGTTTCCAACTTCATCACAAACGAATTTCTGCCCATTGCGTTCAGCTATCCCGTGGGCTGGGGAGTTTGTTGCGTGTCCACGCTTATTTACTACTTTGCCGTGTTCCGCTTCGATAAAAATAAAATTCCGGCAGTCGAAGAATCCGAAGAGGAAGACGTTCCGGCTGATTGCGAAGAATAATCGAATAAAAACATTTTGCTCCGAAGCGTTTTTAAGCGCGTTTCGGGGCTTTTTTACATATTTTTACTTTTGCGTGGCACAGTATATGTATGCAACGAGCAAAAGACATAGAAAACGCGTTTTCGGGCGACGATTTGCCGATATTTCGCGAAATAGCCGCTCCGAGAGGCAAAGCCGCACTGCTCTATCATCCGGATCTGACCGACCCCGAGCTTTGCTTCCGGATAATAGGCTGGACGGAAAAAATATCCGACAAAAGACTGTCGCTGGACGAAATCCGTAAAAAGTGCATTTACATTTCCGAAACAAAAATAGTAGACGAAAAAGACCAAGCGATCGACGCGATACTCGCGGGCGACGCCGTGCTTATTTTCGATAAAACGCCGGGCTATCTCGTGCTTAACGTGCGTAAGTACGACAAGCGTTCGATAACCGAGCCGCCGCTTTCCACCGTGACGTACGGTCCGCGCGAGGGCTTTATCGAAGACCTTAAAACCAATCTGTGCCTTATCGAACGGCGTATTCGTTCGCCGAAAACGGTGATTCGCCGCCTTAAAATAGGTTCGGTCACCAAAACCGACGTGGCAGTCGTGTACATCGACGGCATTGCAAGCAAAAAAGTGGTGGACAAAATAATTTCGCGCTTGTCGGAAATAGATACCAACGGCGTTATTGACGTGCAGTATTTGCAACCCTATCTCGAAGAACGCCCGTTTTCGATATTCGATCAGGTGGGAAGAGCCGAAAAACCGGATATCGTGGCGGCAAAGCTGCTTGAAGGCAGAGTTGCCGTGCTCGTAAACGGAACGCCGGTTGCGCTTACTCTTCCCTATCTGTTTATCGAAAGCGTTCAGTCCAGCGCCGACTATTATCAAAGGTATACGTACGCTTCGTTTTTACGCATACTTCGCATGATAACGCTGGGATTCGCGATACTGCTGCCCGGCGCGTATATCGCGCTTCAAAAATATCACTTAAACATAATTCCGTTGAAGTTTATGCTAACCGTAATAACCGCGCTAAGCGGAATACCGTTCCGCGCGACGACCGAAATGCTATTCTGTTGTTCGAGATAATAAGGGAAACGGGTATACGAATGCCCAAAGCCGTGGGCATGGCGATGAGCATAGTGGGCGCGCTGGTTTTGGGCGAAACGGCGGTGCGGGCGGGCATAGTAAGTTCGCCTGCCGTCATGATAGTGGCGCTGTCGTCGCTTGCGCTGTATACCGCTCCCGACGAGGTGGGCTCGACAACGCTGCTTCGCATAATATTTACCGTTCTCGGAGGAATAGGCGGCGTGTATATGCTGCTTATCGGGCTTATTTTCCTTGCCCAGTATGTCGTGGGTATAAACGGCTTGGGTGCGCCCTATCTCGCCCCGTTTGCGCCTTACGTCGGAAAGGACATGCAGGACGCGGCTGTCCGCGACAACTATCTCAATATGCGCGGACTTCCGGGTTCGTTCCCCAATGCGAGCAATAGCAAAGGTAAACAAAAGGAGGTTGGCTGAATGCAGATAGAAAGACCGATGATTTCCGCGCGCCAGTTTATTCTGCTGGCGTTTATAGGCGGAATGGTGATCAAAGGGCTGATGCTCCCGTCCATTCTCATGCGGATAAGCGGAAAGGACGGATTGTTCGTAATGGCGTTTTATTTTCTGATAGAAATAATAAATCTCACGCTGTTTTCGCTGCTAATAGTAAAATTTCCCGAAAAAACCTTTTTCAATATTTTGTCCGAATGCTTCGGTAAAGTGATATCCCGCGTAATAGCGCTTGCCATAATGGTTGCCGCGCTTATAAAATTCACGCTCAATCTGTCCGAAGTAAAGGCGTTTTTCTCTATCGAAATGTTTGCCTCGTTCAACTGGACCGTGATGGTAATTCCGCTTATCGCGCTGTGCTTTACTATCGCGGTAAAATCGCTGAGAGTGCTTGGGCGCACGGCGGAAATATTTTTTCCGTTTATACTTGCCGGAATAATATTTTTGTCGCTTATTCTCTTCCGCGAAGTGCCGTTTGAAAACGTCCTGCCCCTGCTGGACGGCGGAACAAAGCCTGTTCTCGACGGAATAAAGGAATTCCCGATATGGTTCGGTGACGTGATAGTAATGGCGGTGGCGCTCGGAAACGTGAAAAAAGGCAAGCATATGACGCTTAAATGCGTGCTTATGCGCACGTTTGCGGCGGTCATGATACTCGCGTTTTCCGTCGTGCTTTTCGCAACTTACGGTAACATAGCCCCGCTCGTAAAATACGGACACAACATAACTTCGCTTACTCAGTACAACCTCGGCAGCCAGCAATACGGCAGATTCGACCTTATCATTTACGCCGTGTGGATGTCGGGCGTGTTTATAAAAATGGCAATGAATTGCTATCTCGGCGTGCGCTGTACGGCGTTTCTGTTCAACGTGCGCAACTATAAATACGTGGCTGCGGCGCTTGCGGTAGTATCGTTTGTGCTGTCGGTGTGGCTGGTCCCCACGGTGGGTAAAGTCTACGTTTTGTCAACGTCGCTGTGGGCTAAAATAATATTCTCGTTCGTCGAGTACTGTCTGCCCGCCGTCACGTTTATAGCGGCAAACGTAAAGTACGGAAACAAAAATTCGGGCGAAGAATCTGGCAGCGAATTGGGTGACAAATCAGGTGGCGAGCCGCAGCCGTGCGGCGTTTGCCAAGGAGAAAAAAGCGGTGAGCCTGGATAAAAACAAACTGAAAAGCAAAAATCTGAGGAATAAAATAGCCGCCTGTTGCGTGGCGCTTCTCGCGCTTGTCATGACCATGGCACCCGGAGCGGACGGCGACGGAGATATTACCGGCAAACTCATTGCCGTCGCCATGGCAATCGACTACGACCAAGGCATGCTTAAAACCACCGTCACTACCGCGCTTCCCAAGCCCGGCAGCAGCGAAGGCGGCTCGGTGGTGAGCGTTCCGCTGTCCGGCGAGGGCGAAAGCGTTGCCGCTTGCCTGTCCGATATCGAAAGAAAGACGGGAAAAAGTCTGGAAACCGGCTTGTGCGGAGTGGTAATAGCGGGCGACGAACTTGCAAAACAAGGCGTAAACGTCGTTCTGTCGGTGCTGTTGTCGTCCGGGACGGTAAGCCCGGGAGTCTATTTCGCGCTTGCGGACGATTGCGAGGGCAGCGAAATTCTCAAAGATTCCGCTTCGATGAATTTCGATTCGGCAACCGTTCTCACCGAGCTTATGACCGGAGCCACCAAAAACACGGGTGCAAAGCCGGTAACGCTTTTGCAGTTCGTGTCCGACAGCTCGTCGAAAGCCAAAAGCGCCACTGCGCCCGTCATTGCCATGAAAAAATCGGGCGGAAACGCTCAGAGCGGCAGCGGCGGAAATGCGTCGGGAGGGGATTCGTCCGGCGGCGAAGAGCAAAAATCCGAGCCGGCTCCGATAGACCGCAACGCCTTGTTTTTATCCGGAAAATTGGTGGGCAAACTCAGCCGCGAGGCTTCGCTGGGCCTTTCGTATTACGACGCTCACACGCAAAAAGGTGCACTCGTCTGCACCGATTTCGTCATCGGCGACGAAAACGCGGGTACGCTGTCGGGCGAAATAAGCAAAGTGTCGCTGACCAACAAAACGTCCTTTTCGGACGGCGTGCCGCACTCGGTTTTAACGGCAAAGATAACGCTGAAAGCCGCCGACCGCGAACGCGTGAACGCAATCGCGATGCGCAAAAACCTTTCTCC
>CAKQJJ010000078.1 GCA_934247335.1 uncultured Clostridia bacterium
CCCGCAGATCCCACCAAGCCCGACAACGGAGATATTTCGTATACGTTTGAAGGTTGGTATACCGCAGACGGCGTTAAGTGGAATTTCGACACCGATACCGTCAAGGGCGAAATGACCCTCGAAGCTCGCTTCACCGAAAACGTAAGAACTTATACCTATACTTACGTTCTCGTTCCCGAAACCAAAAAACTTATGGGCGTGGAAAGCGAACTGTTCACGATCAAAGACGAAGACGTCACCGCAACCCTTACCAAGGGCGACGAAACCACTTCGCTCGAAGTGAACAACGGAACTGTCACCGTTACCGCTCCCCGCGGCAACTATAAGGTTACATTCGGTTACAAGGGACAGGAAATCGAAAAGGCCCTGTATTTGCAGACCGACGGCGAAGCAAAAGTAACCGTTCAGCAGAATATGCAGATTGCCGGAAAAGCAGGCGATCTCGATTCGTTCGGCAGCAACTACACCGTTGAAGGTAACACCATCACGCTTACCAAGCACACCTATGCATACCTCGGCGGCGAAGAACCCACCGATACTCTGTATATGGAAGCTTACGTCGAATTTACGAGCGGCGTAGGAACCATGGTAGGTATGATGCCCGCAGCCGAACACAAAGCTCTTTCGGCAGGCGGAGATAAACTCGTGTTCTCGTACAGCGCGATGAACAGACTTTATTATGCAGAATCCACCACCTGGGATGGTGCCGGAATTACTGCGTTCAACGCATATATCGACGACGATTTCGCACCTCTTTCCGGATGCAAAATGGCAGTTGCGCGCGTAGGAAACGAATATTACGTGTTCCTGCAAGATAAGCTCTTTGCTTATTACGTAAACGACAACTTCGGCAAGGCAGACTTCGGTTTCTCCTGCACGCAGGTAAGCGACGTCAGCATTAAGTTCAGCAATATCGCCTACACCGTAAGCGAAAAGGCCGTAAAAGAAATAGTAGAAAAGAACGGCGCGGATAAAAAGTATTACGCAAACAACGATACGTATATCGGCGGTTCGATTAAGTATCCCAACGGAAATGCTTACGCTTCGTTCGGCGCAAACTGGGGCCTTACAAGTTCAAACAGCGGTTATATGACCAGAGAAACGTACATTTACGCCACCAATCAAATGGCAAACGTGTACTATCAGGAAGCAGAGTTCGACAGCGCAAAAGGCTGGGTAGGACTGCTGGTAAACACTCTGGACGGACAGCCGCAGAATAATAAGGGCTGGCTTGCATACGGTATTTATCACGATCCTTCGTGGTCTAAAGCAAGCGGTCAGCTTTATCTGCACGAATACAAAGCAAGTTGGACGGAAGGAACGTATAAAAAGGACGTAGACCTCGGTACCGGCGACACCTGGAAACTGGGCGTTGCACGTATCCACGATATGTATTACGTGTTCCTCAACGGCAACCTCGTTCTCGAAGAAACCGTAACCGCATATTCCACCAACAATAACAACAACGCGCTTGCCGCCGACAACGCTTCCGGCTTCGGACTTTTCCGCGGCTCGAACTTCAGCGGACAAAAATTACGAATACACCACCGACGTCAACGAAGTGGCTAAAAAGGTTGGCGGAACCGCAACCGCGGAATTCGACGCAACCGTAACCATGACTCAGAACGGAAAAGAAGTCAAGAGCGGCGATTTGCTCGTTCCCGGACTGCCCGTAACAGTCGGTTTCGTTGCTCCCGAAGGAAAGGCAATCAAGAGCTACACTCTTACCCGTGACGGAAAGACCGTAGATCTGCGCGTTTCCGGAACCTCGCTCGTGTTCACTCCCGCAACCAGCGGCAAATACGTCGCAACCGCAGAGTTTGCCGACGCAGGCGAATCCACGCTTAACCTCACCGTTAAACCCGTAGAACGTAAAGCAGGAGATAAATACTACGCTCTGTATGATATGACCATCGATTACAGCAAGGTTCAGATCTCCGTACTCAACTTCTCCACCGCAAGAGAACAGACGTTCTATATGTCCAAGGCAAACGACAGCTTTACCGTTGCAAGCGGATATTGCAAGATCACCGTTTCGTACAATAACATTATTTATTCCGAATACGTGACCATCGACGCCAATACGACGTTCGATTACGTCGGATTCGTTTCCGACGCATATCTCGGCGGAAAGATCACCAACTCCACCGGCGAACACTTGTCCTTCGATAAGGCAAACCCGACCGGAACTGCCGGTTCCAACTGGTCGCTCGTAGACGGCAGACGCGACACCGTGCGCGTTACCAGCTACACGTACGCTTATCAGGACGGACTGGTCGGCAACAACTACTACATCGAAGGTACGTTCGACAGCACCGTTCAGCTTAAAATCGGAACCAACTTCGCAGGACTTCTCGTAAGCCACGGCGAAAACGATCTTTCGGGTGCCGGCGATAAGAAGTTTGAAGTAACCGTTATCGGAAAAGGTATTTTCGGTACCTATATTCCGTCCAACTGGTCTCCCGCAAACATATTCTCCATCGGTAACTACGAAGACGCAGGCGCCGACTTCGATCCCACCGCGGTTCGTCTCGGAGTATTGCGCGACGGCATCAACTACTACTTCTTCGTAAACGACGTATACGTTTCGACGTACACTCTGCCCGAGATCACCTTTGCCGAAAGCGGAGCAGGCGTCGTTGCAAACCTCGACGTAGACGTTACCATCACCAACTTCAACTACACCGTAAACACCGAATTCCTCACCGCGCTTAAAGCTACCGTTCCGCAGGAAAGCAAGAAGATTGACGTGTATCTGATTGCAGGTCAGTCCAACGCTTCCGGTTGCACCAACGTAGATCTGTACGGCGCAGCCGAAACCGATGCGCATTACCTTGCAGGTTACGACAACATCTACTACATGGGTAGCGCAGGCGCTTATTACAGCAACAAGAAAGACTTCGGTCTTGCTCGTGCCGGTCTTGGCGAAAACAACGGAAGAATGGGACCCGAACTCGGTATGGCAAAAGGCTTGTCCGCATACTACAACAGAGAAAGCGGCAAAAAAGCCGTAATGATCAAGTACGCGGTAGGCGGAACGAGCTTGCAGGACTACGTCGGCGGTCTTAACGCTTCCGACGGTAACTGGTGCCCGCCCTCCTGGTTCAAGGATCACACCAAGGCAAACGCAGTTCTTTCCAGCGGACTTTACAACAAGTTTATGGTAGAATTCCAGCAGCGTTGGGCTGAGCTCAAAGCTATGGGCTATGAACCCGAAGTTAAGGGTCTGTACTGGATGCAGGGCGAAAGCGACAGAGGAGCAGAAGAAACTTACAAGAAGCTGTTCCAGTTGCTCATCTCCGATATGCGTGCCGATCTTACCAAATACAGCGGTCAGGATTGCTCCGAAATGCCCGTATTCATCGGTGAAATTTCCCGTACCTGCCAGGATGCTTATGCAGCTACTATGGCTTCCAACGCAAAATTCATCGCTATGCAGAACGAATTGCCTTCGCTCGTAAGCAACGCGTACGTTATCAACAACAGCATTTACGATATAAATGCGCTCAACGGCACCGGAACCAACTATGCCGTAGGTTCGGATAACTGGCATTGGAAGTGGGAAGACGCAATCACCATCGGTGAAAACGTCGGCAAAAGCATTATCAAAAACGTGCTTAGCAAATAATTGAATAATACGCGCCCCTGCCTTCGGGCGTAAAACGCGAGGGTAAAGAAAAACGGCTACGGAACAATTCCGCAGTCGTTTTTCTCTTGCTTTTAAATTAGGTTTATTTGTGCGGGTGTAAAAGGTATTTTCCGATTTGTAGGGGAGGGGTTTCCCCTCCCGCAGTAAATTGTAGGGACAGACGTCCTCGGCTGTCCGAGTGTAGTGTTAAGCAAAGCAAGTGATAGAGCATAATTTGGATAATTTCGTTTTGTATTATGTTTTTGACCTCTTTCGTAGGGAGGGTGGCTTGCTCCCGCCGTAATTCTATTCGGACAGTCGGGGACGCCTGTCCCTACAGTGAGAAAATGAGCGTTTGTTTTCTCTCATACCAAAAAGCGTTGCGGGGCGCGACGCGGCGGCGTAGCCACATTGACAGCCCGGTGGGCTGTCAATAGCCAAAGCGGGGAGCAATTTATAATTGCGACCTGGGGCGTCAGCTGGGACACAGTCGCAAGTGTCCCAACGACTTTTTTGCTTCTTTTTTCTTCGCCTGAAAAAAGAAGATATTTCACACAGCCGAGGACGCCTGTCCCTACAATGAGAATAATTTCGTTTCGGTATATACGAATAACCTTAAAAAAAGCCTCCTTTGCTTTGCAAGGGAGGTGGCTTCGAGCGTTAGCGAGAAGACGGTGGGATTGTTTGGTGGGCGAACGCAGTTTATTCCTACCGCTCACCCATTTCCTCGTCTCAACCCGTAGGGGAGACCTGTGGTCTCCCGCCTTACAACACGGCTGAAGCTAGCCACTCGCCCTACGGGATAATGTCATCATTTATGGATATTCCGCATCATCTTATTTTTACAATTCGATTTTTTTGTCGTTCAAATACCGTAAACACGAGTCTTCCGCAAAATCGAAAACTAATTTCTTTGCCGTAAGGCGCTGATATTTTGACCCGAAATTGCGGTTTATTTCACTCTTACCGTATTTCCCGTCGCCGATTATCGGTAAATCGTGAAAAGCAAGGCTTGCGCGTATCTGGTGCGTAAATCCGCCGGAAATGCGCACGCTAAGCAGCGTTGTCTTGCCCGAACATTTAATGACGTCGTAATACGTTTCGGTTTTTTCGTACCCGGCGGCGGGGGCGGAGCGCACCGAAACGAACTTTTGCGCCGCGTCTTTTTTCATATAATCGATAAAAACTCCGCTTTTGCTTTTCGGTGTTCCGAAAACCTCGGCTTCGTAATATTTTTTAATTCTGCCCTCTTTAAGCGCGCTCAAAAACGCCTCAAACGCTTCACGCGTTTTTGCAAACATCACCAGCCCCGACGTGTTTCTGTCTATGCGGTGGACGGGAATAACGCTTTTTCCCGCCTTTTTAAGCTCGTCCGCCACGTTTTTTTCGCCGTCGCACACCTCGATTTCCTTGCCTTTGTTTACGAAAAGTACGTTTTCGTCCTCGTAAAAAATAGTAAAATTCGGGCGGAACGCGCCGTCCGGCAGAAAAATCGTAATCTCGTCGCCCGGAACGACGTCCGAGTTTTCGCGTTGTTTTATTCCGTTTACCGCCACGTCTTTTTTGCGGAGCGCAGCCGAAAAAGCGGAATAGCTTGCGCCGTCCACGTTTTTTTCAAGCGATTTCAGTAGTTTTTCTGCGCGATTTGCGGTAAACGTTATCTTTTTCATGCTTTAATTGTACTAAAATTCGGGCAAAATGGCAATCGTTTTCGCCTTTGAAAGCCGAAAAAGTCCAATCGTTTGGACGAGAACGGTTTTTTACCCGATATTTTTCAAAAAAATACGAAATTTTGCGAAAATCGCTTGACATATTCCGTGAAGTCGCATATAATATAAACAGTTGAACAATCATTCAACCGTTCAATCGAAACGCAAAAAGAAAATTCGATTGAAGCGTAAGCGAAAACGGAGGCAGGCATATGACGGAAGACAACGAAAAAGAACTTGACGGCGAAATGTGCGATTGCGAACACGTGCACAGCGACGTCGTCGAATACGTCGAAAACGTGTTGCCGGACGAAGACGTTCTGTACGAAATAGCCGAGCTTTTCAAGGTGTTCGGCGATTCCACCCGAACGCGCATAATATCGGCGCTGTTTGAAAAAGAACTTTGCGTGTGCGATATAGCGGACCTGCTGCACATGACCAAGTCGGCGGTGTCGCATCAGTTAAGAACGCTACGGCAAACCAAAATAGTAAAAAGCCGTCGCAGCGGAAAAGAAATTTATTATTCGCTGGACGACGAACATATTAAAAAGATTTATCAGATGGCACTCGAACATCTGAAGGAGGACTAAACTTATGAAAAAGGTAATCAAGCTCGAAGATCTGGACTGCGCAAACTGCGCTGCGGAAATGGAAAACTGCGTAAGAAAAATCAACGGCATCAACAGCGCTTCCGTCAGCTTCATGAATCAGAAAATGATTCTCGAAATCGAAGAGGAACGCGCCGACGAAATTCTTAAAGAAGTCAAAAAAGTGTGCGCTAAGGTCGAACCCGACTGCGTACTTCACATTTAATCATGAAAAAATTATCCAGAAATAAACAAACTCTTATTCGTATAGCCATTGCGGCGGTGCTTCTTGCTGCCGGAATGGTTTTAAATCATTTCGGATTCTTCTGGATTGCGCTTGCCGCGTACGTCGTCGGCTACGTGGTCGTGGGCTACGACGTAATTATCAAAGCGTGCAAAAACATTGCGCGCGGCAGAGTTTTCGACGAAAACTTTCTGATGATAGTGGCGTCGGTGGGTGCGTTCTGCATCAAGGAATTCCCCGAAGCGGTTGCGGTGCTCAC
>CAKQJJ010000079.1 GCA_934247335.1 uncultured Clostridia bacterium
GAGCGAGATGAGTTACGCTTATATTTCTGCCCGCAAAAAGCAGGTTTTCGATATTTTTTGAATAAATACACCTGTACGGAACGGCATACGGCTTTTCAAAACAATAATTTATATTGGGCTTTTCGGAATACAAACCTTCCGGATAGTGGTCGTCCATAGGCCAGCCGCCGTACGCTATTTCGTCGTCGAACGGCGTTGACGCGAGAATATCGTTTGCCGTCAAAACGTAGTCGCCCACGTATCGCCGCGTTTCGCGTTTTGCCGCAAGCGAGCCTATCCAATCGAGCATATATCCGCTTTGGTTAACCTTTCCTCTGATATATTCGTGCGTGGTTGCCGCAAGCGAAGTAAGTTCGTTTGCCAGCTGCCCGTTGTCACGGAGCGCGTTGCGATTGCCGCCCAGTTCCAGCCACCAGAAATTTTCCTGCGGAACGAAAGCCGACGCCGACGGCAATCTGCGTTTAAGCGAATCCGCAAATTTATCGTCGGTAAGCGGAACGACGGCGCAATCCTCGGGTTCGTCCTTTTGCGCCGGGCGGTATTGCAGCAGAATGCTGTTGCCCATGGTGTTATCGTCGGCACGGTCGTGCGCCATCGGCTCGCCGTAGTCGGCTTTGCTTTCCCTCCCGGACACGAACTGCGCGCTCGTAAACTCCGCCAGAACGCTGTCGCCCGAACAATCGGCGTACAATTTCGCTTTAACATTATAAAAAACGTATTCGTCGGTTTTCCAGGCGGTAACGCTTTTAATAATTCCGTCCTCTTCTTCGGCTCCGCAGCACGTAGACGACAACAACAGCGTCACGTTTTTCTCGGTACGTACCTTATTAAGGAGCACCAAATCCCAAAGCGACCAGTTCATCTTGGGATTGTAGAACATATCGTCAAGCGCGAGTTCTTCAACCAATCCGCCCTCTTTGTACTCGGGAAAACGGGTGCTTGCCCCTCTTATCCACATACGCACTTCGCTCGAAGCGTTGCCGCCGAGCACCGTTCTGTCGTGAATAAGCACCACTTTAAGCCCCTCTCTCGCCGCCGACACCGCCGCAGCCATGCCCGCGATACCTCCGCCTATAACGCACAGATCGCATTCAAGCGTTTTTTTGCTTCCGTTTTTCATAACAAGCCTCTTTTTCTTGTATTTTTTCGATATTTATAGTATAATACCGAAAAACACATATTTCAATGGATAATTCGGTATGAAATCTTTGAATTTTAATACAAACCCGACAAATCAGTTGAAGGAATACCTGATTTTTCTTGAAAAAGCCGGATACAAAATATCTCTTTGCAATCTCGGCGGCTCGTTCTGTCCGCCCGACGAAATTCCGCCGCGCTTTTTTTTGCACGACAACGATTATTGTTCGGCAGTGAAAAAAGCAAACTCGGCAGCGTGCGTTGCAAGGCAAAAAGAATTATGCCGCACGCTTAAAGACGACGAATGTATTTTTGCCGTGTGTCCTGCGGGAGTTGCGGAATACGTTTGCAAAGCAACCGAACAAAACCAAACGTTAGCGCTTGTCTGTCTCACCGGATACCGAACCGAAAAGCGCGAAAATCCGTCGTACGCCTCGTTAAATCCGGAAATTCCCGAAGGAGAACGGGCGCTTGCGATACTGCGCCCGATTACCCGTTTAATAAGGCAAATCGCCGCCGAAACGATAAATTATCCCGGCGATCCGCATTCGGTGTGCCGCGAAATAAAGCTGTACGTAAAAGAGCATCTGAACGAAAATTTCACGTTAGACGACCTGTGCCGCCACGTCAATTTTTCGCCGTCGTACGTCGGCAGAAAGTTCAAAGAACAAACTGGCGAATCGGTAATGCGTTACGTAAACCGCCAAAAAATCGCAGCCGCCAAATCTCTTCTGGAAAATCCGTCCGTACCGATTTTTGCCGTTGCCGATCGGCTGGGATACTACGACGCCAACTATTTTTCGGCGTTTTTCAAAAAACAAACCGGTCTTTCTCCCTCGGAATATCGCAAACGAAGCAAATAACCCGGATAAAAAGCTGTATCCGGCAATAAATTTCGTCGCCGATTTTTCATTCGTCCGATTTTATATCGATTTATCCGATTTCCGTTCCGAAATTTGATTGTAAAAAGCAAAAAGCGCAAGGGCAGTCCTTACGCTTTTTGCGTTTTCGGTTAATTTAATTTATTCCGTTTTGAGGCAGTTGGTGTACAATAAGCGATATTGTCCGTCGCCGAAGAAGTACGAGTATTTCGTAAGCGCGGTGTTTACGGAAAGCGACGAGCCTCGATTTTGCCACCATGAAGGAACTACGTCAAACCACGCGTTATCGGAAAGGTAGCTCCACTCGCCGGGGCGTTCGTATTCGAGCGCGTCGAAGAAAAGTTCGAGATTGAGATTTTTTTCGTCTTCCTTGATAAACGTAGAATACTGTTCGGTCGAGGGGCGGACGGAAAGCGCTCCTGCCTGAGCTTTGAAGTACTGACCCGCGCGCTCGTGCGTGCCGGCAACTTCTATAATGTCGCTCGTCAGCCACTTGATTGCTTGCAGCGCTCTATCGGTGTTTCTCGAGGTCTTCGTTATGCACAGCGCAATCGACTCACCGACGCCCGTTTTTACGCCCTCTGCCTTTACGGTTACGTCGTTCGACTGCGGATTTTTGTATTCTTTGTACACGGCAAGCGGAGCCACGCCCCATTCGACGTCGTTTTCTTTTGCGGCTGCGCTAAGTCTGTTCTTTTCCGAGCTGTACTCGACCACCATGGCAACTTTGCCTTCGGCAAACTTTTTAATCGGGTCAAACCCCGGCTGAATTCCTCTTGTTTCGGGGAAAATACCCGTTTCTTTGTCCGATATGCTTCCGTATCTCTGCATTGCAGCCTTAGCGGAGGGCAGAACGACGAATTTCGCATTGGGATTAGCGGAAATATCGTCGGTTGCGTTACTTTTGATTTCGGCTCTTATGCAGCCGTCGGAAGTAGCCGACTCGGAAGTGCCGCCAAGCACTTCGCTCATTTCGCCGGTTTCGCGATTATAAATGCGTACGCCGCCGTTTTCAGCCGGAATAAGCATATCTCCGTCGTTAAAGACGACGTTTCCGTTCTCGTCCATGCGATAATTTCCGTCCTCTCCGACTATTGGGGCAAACTTTTTGACGTCCAGTTTATCCAGATATTTAAGCGTATCGCCCGCTTTGTAATGCGTGCCGGTGTTTACGCCGAGATAGTACTTGTTTCCGTTTTCGTCGGTTTTATCGAGCGCGTTTGCGGTTACGAGATAGTTTGCCGACCAGTCGTCCAGTCCGAACGCCCACGTTCCTTCACCGGTAAGATCCTGCAAGCAGTCGCCGCCCACCGACCGGACGTAATCGTTGTACCACTGGTTGTAGTAGCCGTAATCGGTGGCTTCGCTTCTGCCCGTCGCGGTCGTGCGACCGTGCGTATTCTTATTTATATTTGCCTGCGACAGAAGCCGCGCAAGGTCTTCAAGTTCGTCCCAGTTCATGGCAATCGACGCGTTGAACACCTTTACCGTTTTGTTCACACCCTCGGCGTTGGGGTTTACCCACGTTTTGCCTGCGAAGTAGTTGTTTTCGCAGTCCTGTCTGAAATAGCCCTTTGCGGGAACGACGATATTATTTTTTGCAAGCACGTCCGCCTCGAATCCGGCTCCGGAATTTGTTTTGCCGTCGCGGTTTCCGCAAGCGTCGTGATACTGCCCGAACTTATCGGCAATCTTGTTTTCGTTCCACAAATCGAGAAGATTTTTGCCTATCATGTCCTCGGTTAAGCCCGCATACGTTGCGGCTGACTTATCGAAATTTGCCTCGGTAACCACGTCGTTTGCAATCGAGATCACTATCACTCCGGCGTTTTCCATTGCGCGGCGATTGTAGTAAATAGCCGTCGAAGAAGCTGCCACCGGCACTCCCCAAAGCGGGTCGTCTTCATCGGACGTTGCGCCGTTTTCGTTGTAACGGTAGCTCGATTTCAGACCCGAATACATGCCGTCGAGCATGGAAGAATGCTTCTGCAGCAACGGTGTTATAAACCCTGCCTGCGCCCATTTTTTGAGATATCTGTCGTTTACGAAAATGATATCGATTGCGTTATCCGAAGAAAGCGTGTTTCCGGATTCGATTCCCTGTACGTAAATCTGCTCCGCAAGGAACTGAGTCATACGCAGATGCATGCCACTCCGGCGAGCGTACAAAGATTTGTTGAACGCCTTGATCATAGCAACGAGCACAGCCTTATCTTCGTCGGTACCGTAGCCTTGCAATACTATTTCGGTGAGCAGACAGCCCCCGCCGGTATAATCGATTTTTATCTTTCTCGTAATCGTCTGACCGCACTTCGTGCAAACGCCCGTTTCGGTGCCGTACCCGTCCGACACGTCGTCATTGTAAATAAATATGCCTTCGTGCTCGCATTCGGTGCTGCTGCTCGGCGTCTGACAAGCGCCGCACGTCAACAACATTACCGTCGCCAACATAAGGCTTACAAACAGGTTAAGTCTTTTGTTCCTCATTGTTTTTTCCCTCCGTATTAAAATTTTCCTTCCTACCGTAATTATACAACCGAAATAAGGTTTTGTCAATACCTTGGCTTGTTAAATTTGATAATTTTATTATTTTTATACCGCAAAATCGCATAAGCAAAAAACGAAAAGCCCGCAAAAAAGCCTTTCGTTTTCATTCTATATTATATTAACTCCGTTTTATTAAATTATACCGGATATCGTTGCCCGCTTAAACGCGCTCGTTTTTTACGAAATTTTTAAGCGCGGAAAAGTCGGGCACGCCATAAAGCGCGCGATAATCTTCGCCGAGATAGCAGGCAAACGAGCTTATATACGGCGCTCCGAGCGATTTATAGAAGCGCATTTCTCTTTCGATTGCGGCGTTGTCCGGAATAAATTTCTTCGGCGGTTTTTTCCAGTCCGAAAACAGCGAATTATCGTACCAATATTCCAAAATTTTGGTGCTTTCACGCGGGAAAACTTCCCACAACGCGCGCAAATCCGCCGCTATTTTGCCGTCGTCGCCGACAAACACGCTTCTGTCGCGTTCGATGGGCGCGTATTCGAGGAACACGTTGTCGTCCGGCTTGATATTTTTGGGCGGCGTAAGCGTTTCGCGGTATGAAAGATACGAGACTTTTGCGTTCGGGTTTATTTCTTTCAGCGCGCGAGCCACGATATTGGTCACTTTCATCTGCTGATCGGAGGGCGAAAAAAAGGCGCATTTATCGCATTCGCAGCCGCCGTTTGCGGTTACATCGTCCAACCAAAAATAGTAGTTATCCGAGCTCCCGTACAGCTTTTTTGCCAGTTTTTTGGCGTTTTCGGCGACGATTGCAAGCATTTCGTCCGAAGACGGGCAAAAGTTATTTTTGCTTGTGCGAACGCCTTTTTCCATGCGGAAATATTCGGGATGAGCGGCAAACAATTCGCGCGGAGCTAAAAAGCTGCCCGCATGCACCTCGTATTCGATGCCCAATCCGAGTTTTTTCGCGTAGTCGATAAGCGATTTCGCCTCGTCGGTTTCCAGCCACGCCAACATTTCTTCGAGCGCCGACAGCGCGTGCCGTCCGCCCACCGGATGAATTCCGATTACGTCTGCCCCGCCGTTCGCTATGCCGTCGATTATCTTTTTGTCAAGCTCCTGCGGGTGAACTATAAGCTGCGTTTTCATTTGTTTTCTCCTGCGTTTTTTATTATGATATCACACACGGCGGCGACTTAGCAAGCGATAAGCGCGAAAAAAGTTTTTTACTGCACTTTATTCGTTTTTTTGTGTTCGTCCGGAAGGCTCAAAAATTCGTGCGAATTTTGCGAAATCGGCTTTTTTCGACAAGTTGCGCCCAAAAAATACACTTTCTGTCATATTACGTACGCGCTCCTACCCCCGCCGGCCTTGCTCTTCCGGGGTACAAAATGCTACAATATAAGTGTAAAAAAAACCTAATAAACAAAAATATTTCGTAATAACGGAGGACTTATATAATGAAAAACCGCATTCTCATAGCAGACGATAACGCCGACCTTACCGCCGAGCTCGAAAAAGAACTCGCCGAGGACGGCGACAACCAAGTGGTGGGCGTGGCTCACGACGGCAAAACCGCAATCGATCTTTTTAACGCGTTGTCGCCGGACGTGGTCGTGCTCGATCTGGTCATGCCCGAAACCGACGGCTTCGGTTTTTTGCAGAATATAAAGAAAGGCAAGGCAAAAATCATCGTGCTGAGCGCGCTCAGCCGCGACGAATTCGTCACCAAAGCCATTAATCTCGGCGCCGACTACTATATGCGCAAGCCCTGTTCGTTCCGCGAACTTCGTCAACGCGTTGCCGAGCTGAAAAACGGCACTGCGGCTCCCGTTCGCCCGAAAAAGACCGAAATGGACGAGAAAATATCCAATATTTTTATTACAGTCGGTATTCCG
>CAKQJJ010000080.1 GCA_934247335.1 uncultured Clostridia bacterium
ACCTCATCGCCGTTTTTTGGTTTTTGCGGTTGAAAACAAACGACCTTATTCCGTAGGGGAGACCTGCGTTCGCCCGTTAACACCCATTCTATACATTTAATACAAACAAAAAAGATTGCCCATCATAAGGCAATCTTTTAATTGGCGGAGGAAGAGGGATTCGAACCCCCGTGGGCTTGCACCCAAACGGTTTTCAAGACCGCCTCGTTGTGACCGCTTCGATATTCCTCCGAGCAAATCGATAAGAGTATAGCAAAAAACGGCGGCTTTGTCAAGCGAACGGCGCAATTATAATCATTTTGGGACAGCGAAAAGCTGCTCCGCCGTCTTTTCACCTTTTCTGTTTCCACAATAAGAAAGAACGTAACTATCTGGAAGCCGGACTTCTTCTCTATAAAAAGCAAAGATATATCCGAATACCCAACCTCTTCCCTATAAACTTCTTCTCTATAAAAATCAAAGGGATATCCAAAAATCCAGCTTCATTCCTATAAAAAAAGATACATCCGGAATTCCGACTCCGCTACTCTTCCACCTTCTCCGCTTCCACAACAAGAAAGAACGAAATTATCCCAAAAACCGATTTCTTCTCTATAAAAATCAAAGGAATATCCGAAAATCGGGCTTCATTCATATAAAGAATAAAGAAATATCCGGAATTCCGACTCTGCTACCATTTCACCTTTTCTGCTTCCGCAATAAGAAATAACGAAACTATCAAAAAAACCAGCTTCTTCCCTACTCCAAATCACCGGCTTCGTTCCACATTCCACAAGCAATCAAACAACAAAACTATTTTCCGAAATATTCGGCTATCTTTTTCATTTTATTCTGCTGAGCGACTTTGAACGGACAGCGTTTGTCGCAATGGCCGCACTTTAAGCAAGCGCTTGCTTTCACGGCGAGCTTATCGTAGTGGTCGTGCGCCATTTTATCTCCGGCGAGCGACAAATCGTAGTACTTATTTACTATGCCTATATCTATTCCGGCGGGGCAGGGCTGGCAGTGGTTGCAATACACGCAATTGCCCACAGCCGCTTCCGGAGTAAATTTTCCGATAATCGAATAATCGCGCTCTTCCTTGCTTGAAGTCGGATACCGCAAAAGCTGATCGAGATCGTTTAAGCTGCGGACGCCGGGAACGACAGCCAGCACGGCAGGGCGATCGAGGCAGTATTGAATGCATTGATTTTTCGTAAGCGCGCTCCTGAACGGCGAAGTGCTTGCCGACAAAAGCTGTCCGCCGTGGAACGGCTTCATGACCGAAATGCCCACACCCTCCTTTTCCGCTCTTCTGAACAGCTCGGCACGCTCGTTAGTCGTGCCGATTCCGTATTCGTCGCCGCATTCGAGATCGTAGGCGGGGTTTATCGAAAACATCATCATGTCGATAAGCCCGGTATCCATCAGTTTATTTGCAACCGACGGCGTATGCGAAGAAAATCCGATATGTTTTACAACGCCTTTCTCTTTAAGAGCGACGACGTAATCCAGAATTCCGTTGCGTTTAATATCCTCGAAGTCGCTCTCCTCGTCCACGCAATGAAAAAATCCGAAGTCGACGTAATCGGTTTTAAGCGCCTTCAACTCCCACTCGAACGTATTTTTAATGGTTTTGAGATTGCGCGACCAGCCGTACTCGCCCTCTTTGTTGTACACCGCTCCGAAATGCACCTGGAAATGCACCTTATCGCGGCAACGCTCTATCGCTTTGCCGAACGGCTCGTACACCTTTTGTCCGCCGGCGCACAAATCGAAGAAATTTATTCCGTTATCCACAGCCTTTTCGATAACCACGCGTATTTCCTCGCGGGAAGCCGACTGTATTCCGCCCATACCCAAGCCGAGCGTGCTTAATTTTTCCTCTCCGCGAGGCAGTTTTCTGTATTCCATATCGTTACTCCTTTCAATCAGCGTTTCAGGCTGCCGAGGCGCCGTCCGTCGCACCCGCGTAAAAGTTTTAAAAATAAAAAAAATACTCACAAGCAAGTGCGCCTGTAAGTATTGTAGCATATTCAACCGATTTTTTCAAGCCCGCGAGCTTGGATTGCGGCACGTTTACGGTTATTTTTTAAGAAACGAAAACAAACCTTTTTTCTCGTACTCTTCTTCTCGGACGTCGCTTGCTTTATATCCGTCCGCCGAAATAGCCGCGATAAGCTGCTCCGGATCGATGGTTTGCGGAGCCAATATCACGGTTTCGCCTTTGATATGCGACGAAGTAACTTTTTTAACGTTGAAATTACGACGAACGAGATCGTTTACGTGGGATTCGCACATGCCGCAACGCATGCCTTCCACTTTTACCGTTATTTTTTTCATAACAAAACCTCCCTGGTTTTTACTTACCGTTTTTAAGCGCCGATTTTGCGGCGAACTTCACGATTTTAATAGTCAGCGCAAGCGAGAGCGCAAACGCTGCGGCACAAATTATTTCGATAATCATAATTTTGCTCCTTACCTCTCCTTATGACGGGGCGCTTTGGCACATGGCGGTATTAAAGCGCCCGTCGTTACAGAGGAGGTTATTTTTTATTCGGCACCTTTCAGCGCCTCCACCATGTCGATTTTTTTGTTCTTTCTCGAAACGAGGACGCTTACGAGCAAAGAAACGAGGAAAGTTATCGCGACGGACGCAAGCACGGTCCACACGCTTATTACGGCGCGCATTTCGTACTCGGACGCCAGCGCCTTCAACAGATAAGTCAGCGTAAACGCGCCCACCGGCACGCCGAGGATTGCGCCTATCAGCGTCACCCACAAATTCTGACTTATAAGCAGTCTGCCTATCTTTTTATCCTTGAAGCCGACCACTTTCAGCGTAGCCATTTCGCGATAGCGTTCGGTGTAGCTCATAACGCCCAGATTGTACAGGACGATAAGTCCTAAAACGACCGCCGCGCATATAAGAACGGTTACGGACATACGCAGCATTTGCACGAACGTATCGAAAGATTTCATAAGTTCGTTTTTGTCCTGATAATTCTTTACGACCGATTCTTTGGAGATAAGCTCGCCGTTTTTCTCTTTCGTGTATACGCTGCTTATCGAATAGGTTATTCCGTTTTCCTGCGCGTATTCGGGCGCAATCACGATATTTTCCGAGGTCGAACGAATGATACCGGCAACGGTAAGCTCGTATTCGAGGTCGGTTCCGTAGCGTTTAAGCTTGAATTTATCGCCTTTTTTGAGATTAAACTGTTCTGCCAGTCTGCGGCAGATAAGCGCGCCGTCTGCAGGAAGTTCGACAGTTCCCTTCTTTTCTGCGGGGAAGGAAACGTAGCCGTGCGGCACCGAATAAATATCCAGCGACACGGTTTTTTCGCCCATTTCGACGCCCACGCTCGCGCTCCAGTCGCCGTCGAATTTTTCGGCAAGTTCAAGCGCTTTATCGTTGGTTGCCGATTCGACGAGATTTATACGCGTTTCGTACAGCATTGCCGTGTTGTAATAGTCGTCGAGGAACGCCTGCATGGTATCGTTCATTCCGAGCGACGCGACCAAAATAAGCACGCAGCCCACTATTCCGAACAGGCTCATAAACGTACGAGCTTTATGACGCATGACGTCGCGCATGTTCCACTTGGTGCCAAACGACAGTTTTTTCCACAAACGGGTTTTCTCTATCGCAAGCTTTTTCATTTTCTTTGGCGCATACGGGCGAAGAGCGTCGGCGGCGGTTCCTTTAAGCATCTGTTTAACCGACAGCCAGCCTATAAAGGTCAGCGCAACCACGAGCGCGGCAAGCACTGCCCAGCAATACCACGGAGTATAAAGTTTCCAGTACGGCATATCGAGATAGGTTCCCATCATTGCCGTAGGAGTAAACAGGAAAGCGCCTATTCCGAAGCCGATCGCAATGCCGCCGAGGCAGCCGATTACGCCTATCATCAGCGCATACGACGAATAGTGAAGCGTTATGGTTTTATCCTTGAACCCGAGCGCTTTCAGCGTGCCTATCTGAGTTTTTTCCTTTGCGGTCAGTCGGTGCATGGTTGTAACCATGGTCAGCACGGCAATCAGCAAAAACAGCACGGGGATAACCGAACTCATGGTTTGTCCTTCTTCTTTTTCGCTTTGCGCGCCGGCATAGGACATAACTTCGTTTTTGGTGAGCAACAGCACGTTTTCGCCCAGAACCGAGTTTATTTTATCGCTTATCGTCGCCTTATCCGCAGAAGAAATTATGTTTATGCGGTTGTAAACGGCAAATCCGCCCATTGCTTTTTGGTAAAAAGCCGGCGAAACGTACGCAAATCCGAATCGCTCGTAATCGGGCATAATCTGAGTGGAATCGCTGACGCAGATCATATGCTCGCCTGATTTTACGAGTCCGGCTATCGTTCCGGTGAATTTCTTTCCCGAATAGGACAGCGTTATTTCGTCGCCGAGCTTAAACGAATTTTTTGCGGCGTACTTGTCCGACAGCCACACTTTGTCTTCGCTTGCCGCGTCGTATTTTTCGCCGCTTACGAGATAGAAATACGATACCTCGGGATTTTCGGTTACGGTAAGCGCAACCGAGTTGCCGGTTTGCTCTACGGACACGTTTTCGCAGATATACCGTCCGCTTTTCTCGACTTCCGGTATGGCTGCGACTTTATTCGCGTCCTCTTCGCTGAAACCGTACGGAGAAGTACTCACCGCGCGGTAATCGGCAAACCCCGTCTCGGCAAAGAATTTATCGGTGTTCTTCTCTATGCTCAACCATTCCATATTGAAGCCGACGAACACGCCCACGCCGAGCGCTACCATTATTATCATCGATATAAACTGAGCTTTATAAAGCCCCATCGTGCGCCAAAGTTTACGAAACAGCATATTACCAATCCACCTCGTCGGCGCTCATGGGAGAAGCCTGCTCTTCCACGGATTTAACTTTTCCGTTCTTCACGCGAACCACGACGTCAGCCATTTTTGCGATGTTCTGGTTGTGCGTGACTATCACTATGGTTTTTTGATACGATCTTGCCATTTTCAACAGCAATTTAAGCACCATTACGCCGGTTTCCGAGTCGAGCGCACCGGTAGGTTCGTCGCAAAGCAGAATTTGCGGATTTTTGGCAAGCGCGCGGGCAATGGACACTCTTTGCTGTTCGCCGCCAGACAGTTCCGCCGGGAAATTATTGATGTGATCGATAAGCCCCACTTCCTCTATCATTTGCTCGGCGGGCAGAGCCTCGGGAGCTATTTCCGATACGAGTTCGACGTTTTCCTTGACGGTAAGCGTGGGGATAAGGTTGTAAAACTGGAACACGAAGCCCACTTTTGCCGCGCGGTATTCGGCAAGCTGATCGCGGGTAAGCGTGGAAATATCCTGCCCGTCCACTATTATCTTGCCGCTCGTCGGGCTGTCCAAGCCGCCCAGAAGATTGAGAAGCGTGCTTTTTCCGGCGCCGCTCGGTCCGAGAATTACGACGAACTTTCCCGCGTCAAGAGACATATTTACGTCATCGAGCGCATTCGTGTCGTGATCGCCGCTTTTGTACGTTTTCGTAACGTTTTCAAATTCAACCAATGCCATATATTTTTACTCCGAATGTGAAACTTTTTTCATATTAATTATAATACCAGCGGTTTTATTTGTCAAGCAAAATGTGAAACTTTTTTCATATTTTTTGAAAAACTTCTCGCCGCACGCGAGTAATGGGTAAAATAGCCGACTTTTAGTCGAATATCTGCCGATTGCACGGTAAATGACAATGGGTTGGGGAGGCGGAAATTTGGCGGATTTATGGAACAAATTGATTTTACGGTTTTCGAGAATTATGTTGGTATTTTTTGTGAGGTCAATATGTTGGAAGCGGGTTTAGAAGATATTTAAATGGTTTAATGAAGGTATCGGGAGACTTTTTGTAAAGATGTTGGGCTGTTTTGAGGCAATGTCCGGCGATTGTTCGCAAATATGTTTAGTTATTTAGCGAAGGCATCAGAAGATCTTTCGTAAAGGTAGCAGACTGTCTAGAGAAGGTATTTAGAAGCTTTTGCGAAAATGTCCGACGATTGTTCGCAAATATAGAAAAAGCCGCACGGATAAGCTTCGGTTCTTAGTCTTATCCATGCGACTTTTGTTATTGGTTGGTGTTTAGTTGTTTAATGTTTGTGGTGTGCCGTCTTAGGTTTTTATCAGCGTTTTTGTTTGAGGAATAATAGTTGTTCAGTTGAACATAACGGTTAAACAATTGTGTCTTAGGCGTTTTCAGAAGAATTGGCAAACAACTATTCAATCGTTTTTAATAGCCAACGTTACCCTTTTTTGCTATTATTCTGCAAACAGATTTAACTTATCTCTCTTCCGTGGACATATCGTCGTCGGGACATATTCCGCCGTCGTCTATTCCGTATACTATACT
>CAKQJJ010000081.1 GCA_934247335.1 uncultured Clostridia bacterium
TAATCGTACTTGCCTGTTCGTTTGCGGGCTGCTCGGATAAACAGAAATACAACGTAAAAATGTATAATATTTCAAGCGAATCTATCGACGAAGAATTTGCAAGCGAAAACCGAATTTCCGGTTCGTCGTTTGATTATGCAAACGAAAATGAAGGTTCCGAAGTGCATAATTCCGATGAATTACCGTCTTTTCGCACTTTCGTTATTAAAGACAAACAAACTTACGATTGCGTTTTTAAAGACGAGCCGATTGTCGTAAACTTCGATAAAGAAGTTATCGTTTTATATACTTTTACCGATTGTTATCGCAACCGGAATTATACCGTTGATAAAATTGCGGTTGACAATACGAATCTCGTCGTAAATTACAAGCTCGATATTTCGTTTTGGGAGCAGGTTTCTTCGCTTTTTGTTCCGGTCGGAGATGCAAGCGGTCCCTTTCAAAGATTTTTGGCATTAAAAATAGAGAAAACAGATATAACCGAAGTAAAGTTTGAGGAGGTGAGTGCGTATTTCTGGCAGAGATAATGGTTAGTAAACGAAAAACGATGTCAAGTCGGGGGATAAGCCGATGTGATTATTTTCGTTGTAAAAAAAGAAATTGATTTTCAGGAGGAAAGATAATGAACAAGTTGAGATTTGTTGCGATTTTTCTTGCAATGATAACGATAGTCTGTTCGTTTGCGGGCTGCTCGGATAAGCAAAAATATAACGTAAGATTGGATATTATTCCAAGAAGTTCTATTCGTACCGAATTTGAAAAGGAAAACAGAATTTGCGTCAATTATCCGAACGAAAACGATCCGTCGGGACCCGATATTTACTACGAAGACGAACCGAGTAGCCGAACGTTTATTATTCGAGATAAAGAAACCTATGATAAAATTTTTACGGACGAATCTTTGTCGGTCGATTTCGACAGCGAAACGATAATTTTATATATTTTTTCGAGAATAAATAGACGGAAAATCTATCTTGACAAGGTAACCGTAAACGGCGAACGAGTGCATGTAACGTTCAGAGAAGAATATAGCGATTTAAACGATACGTCTGAACCCGGAGTGGGGTATATGATTGTAAAAATAGAAAAAACCGATATAACCGAAGCGGAATTTACAAAGAAAAGACGTTAAGGAGGAAATACATATAAATATGAAATCGTATTGTATATAAAAGGCGCCCGAAGCGATATGCTCCGAGCGTCTTTTAACGTAAAGGATTAAAAGCCTTTTTTCATTTGTTCGTAAGGAAGGGAAGTAAAACCGCACGCACGGTACAGCTTTTTTGCCCGCTCGTTGTCGGGTTCCACTTCGAGTCGGTATCTTGCCGCAGGGTAAAGCGCGGATAATTTCCCGAAAAACGTTTTTGCCGCGCCCATTCCGCGAAATTTCGGCTTTAAGTACAGTTCGTCCACCCATACGCATTCGCCGCCCGCCTCGCGCGAGTAGGTTTTTGCAAGCAGAGCAAAGCCCGCAACCTGCGTTCCGTGCGTGAAAAACAGACATTCGGCGTACGGAGTGCCTGCCATAATATCGGTAAACGCCTGCTCGTGAAAACTGTCGGGAACGGGAGCAAGCACCGCGTCGGAAGAGTAAAAGTCGCGGCTCATTTCAAGAAATTCGGCTTTGTCGCCCGGGCAAAGCTTTCGTAAATCGAATAATTGGGGCATGATTATCTCCGTGTAAAAATTTCAGTCTTCGATATTATAGCATAAATTTTTGCAAAAATCGACGAAAATGAGATAAAAATACAAATTAAAAAGCTATTTTGCCGAAAAAAGGCGGGCTTTTCGTTGACAAACGCAAACAAAAACGCTAAAATATATCGCGGAAAACGGAGAAATCATGAATAAAAAACTGTTTACGAAAAAAAACGTAGTGACCATTCCCAACCTTTTAAGTCTTATGAGGTTGGTTCTCATTCCGTTTATTTGCTACGAATATTTCAAGCTGCACGACTATATCGCGACGGCTATTCTCGTAGTGGTTTCCGCCGTTACCGATATTGCCGACGGAATAATCGCGCGGAAATTCGGAATGGTGTCCGACCTCGGCAAAATGCTCGACCCGCTTGCCGACAAGCTCACCGAAGGGGTGCTTATTCTCGCGCTCTCGTTTACGTATAAATATTTGTTGCCGCTCGTCGTGTCGTTCGCTTTGTTTGAAGTAAGCAAGGCAATCCTCGGCATGGTGGTGGTTAAAAAGACCGGCGAGGTCAGAAGCGCCAAATGGTTCGGAAAAATCAACACGGTGTATCTGTACGAAACCATTCTCGTTATGATAGTGTTCCGCAACGCGCCCGACAAGGTGATTTTCGCAAAAGTGGTAGTTGCGTTCGCGCTGATGATAACGTCGTTCGTCTTGTACGTGGTTGCCTATTCCAAGGCGCTTAAAGAACTGAAAAACAAAAAGAAGCCGGAAGAAGCTGCCGCCCAAAGCGGAAACGAGGAGAAAATCGCAGATAATTCCGCAGAAAACGATATTAAAGCGAGTGAAAATGCCGAAAATGGCGAGAGCAACTGCGCGTAAGTCCCGTGCAAAATTGAACAAATTCGCATAAGTTGTATAAAATGTCGGCGTATACGAAAAACTGCTTGACCAAGCACCCGAAAAACGTTTGACAAATCGACAAAAACATTTTATAATAATAAAGTACAATTAAACGTTGGTGGAGTCTGTCACAATTACCGTAGCCGCGAGTGTCCTGCGAACAATCGATTATTATTCGTCAAGGGCTTATCCGGGCGGCAATAGTGGCATTTTTTTTGTAAAAAAAGACAAATTATCTTTGTAAAAAGATTATCGGAGTAAAGGCTATGATAGAAGAAATTTTATCCGACGTAAAGAAAGCGGAACAACAAGCCGCCGGAATAAGACAGCAAGCCGAACAGCAATCGGACGCGATTCGTGCCGAAGCCGACGCGCTGGCTGCCGAACAAATCGAAACGGCAAAGAAAAACGCGAAAAACTACAAAAGCGCGGAAATCGCCGCCGCCGAACGCGACAGCGATACGAGAGCCGCCGAGTTTGCCGCCAAAACGAACGCCGAATGCGAAAATCTCAAAAGCGAATATGCCGGGAAAGCCGAAAATCTTTCCGAAGAAGTATTCCGGAGGGTGTTAGATGGCAATTGCTGAAATGTCGCGCATGACCCTTGTTGGGCTTAAAAGCGACAAAAACGCTATTCTGGACGCGTTGCAGCGCACCGGAGCCGCTCAGATTACTCCGTCGGAGGAGTACGAGCTTGCTCCGCGCGGCGAAAACGGAGAGGGAGTCTCAACCGAAAACGCTCTCGTTCTTCGCGCCGAACACGTCCTCGAATATCTCACCAAAGAATTGGACGACGCGCCCAAAACTCTTCGCGGCAACGGCGTGGCGAAGGACGGAATAGGCGTGACGTCGCAGCAGTTTTTCGCCGTGGGCGACGCGCAGGAAGAGTACGAAAAAATTCTGTCGGACGTCGAAAAAATCGAATCGGACAGAAGTGAAAACAATTCGGCTTTATCCGCCGTGCAGGCGGAGCGGAAAACGTACGCCGATTACGAATGCGTGCCGGACAGCTTTGCCGCTTTTTGCGACACCGAATGCGCCGCAGTCTATCTCGGAATAATTCCGTTCGACAAAACCGCCGCGTTTGCCGAGCAGATGAAAGCGCTCGATACCGCAGCTTTTCGTATTCTCGGCAACGCCTCGCGCGGAGAAGTTGCGTGCGTGGTTTCTTACAAGCCCGAAAAAGACAAGGCGGAAACGGTTATGTCCTCGTGCGGATTTACCCGCTGCCCTATTAAAGACGACGTAATCGCAAAGGACAAGCTGCGCGAACTCGACGAAAAAGAAGAGTACTTAAAGCAGATCGGCGAAAAAATAACCGCCCGCGCGTGTGAAGCCGCCGCTCTTACCGAAAAGATAAAAATATACGTCGATTATCACAACTTTCTGAAAGACAAATATTCTCTCGACGAGGGATTTGCCGCAACCGACAGTGCGTTCGTGTTGTCCGCTTACGTCCCCACCGAGGCAACCGAACGCGTTAAATTGGCGGTAGATCAGGCGTCGCACGCCAATTACGTTGCTTTCGAGCAGATCAAACGCGACGAATTTGCGCCCACGCTTATGAAAAACAAAAAAGCGGTTGCAAATTTCGAGTCGGTTACAAATATGTATTCGGTTCCCGCGTACGGCGCGCTCGACCCCAACGGCGTTATGGGATTTTTCTTCTCGCTGTTTATGGGCGTCATTATGGCGGACGTAGGATACGGACTTATGATGATAGTAGGCGGCTTCCTGTTTGCCAAAAAGCAGAGGGAAGGCACAACCGTAAACCGTATGGCAAAGGTTTTTGCAATCGGCGGATTTTTCGCGGTCGCGTTCGGCTTACTGCTGGACAGTTTCCTCGGAATGTCGCTGTTCCGCGGTAGCGAGGGCTATTACGGCTCCATTCTGCCCGCGTCGATTGCAGGTAAGTACGCCGAATGGTACGCCGAGTTCATCGACCCGGTTGCCGCAAATGTGCGCCTCATGGGCATAGACATCCCGTCAATGCTGCTGTGGTGCCTGGGACTGGGCACAATTCACATCGCTGTCAGCCTTATCATGAAAGCGGTTCAGTGCTTCAAGCGCGGACAAATCGTGGACGGAATATTCGGCGGAATAGTGTGGTCGCTTGCGCTTATCTCTCTGGTCGTGTGGGTGTTTTGCATGTGCGCGGAGATAAATTCGGTTACGACTTACGCAATGTACGCAACCGTCGGCTGCGCCGGACTGGGCGTTTTAACCGCAGGCATAACCGAAAAGGGCGCGTGGAAGTTTATAAAAATGTTCACGTCGGCGTACGGACTTATAAACTACGCCTCGGATATACTAAGCTACGCCCGTCTGTACGGACTTATGCTGTCGGGCGCGCAGATAGCGTCCATATTCACCAACACGCTTGCCATACAGATGCTGTTCCCCAGCGGCGTCGTCGGCATAATATTCGGCGTGATAGTGATAATAATCGGAAACGTATTCAACGTGGCGATGAGCCTTCTGGGCGCGTTTATTCACGATTCCAGACTGCAATACGTGGAATTTTTCGGTCGTTTTTACGAGGGCGAGGGCGAACTTTTCACGCCGTTCGGTCGCTCGTACGAACATATATACTTCAAAAACTAAATTCGGAGGAATTAAACAATGAAAGAACAGGCAATCGGAATTATGGGACTGGCGATCTGTATGATCCTCAGCGGAGCCGGATCGGCAATCGGTTTGTATAAAACCGGATCGGCTGCAGCCGGCGTTCTCGCCGAAGACGGAAAGAAATTTTCCAAGGTCATCGTCCTGGCGCTGCTCCCCGCAACCCAGGGTATTTACGGATTCGTTCTCGCCGTCATGAAACTCGGACTCGTCGCAAACGGCTGGTCGCTGTTTATGGCAATGCTCGCAATGGGCGTAAACGGTCTCGTGTCCGCTTATCTCCAGGGTAAGACGGCAGCCGCATGTATCTACGCCGTAGGCAAAAACGCAGCCGGCAGCGGTAAATACGTTCTGTTCCCCGCAATGATCGAATTCTACGCGATTCTGTCGTTGGTGCTGGGCATCATGATCACCCTGTAATCGGAAATATTCAAAAACTGCTCCGCGCCGCATTAAAGCGGTGCGTTAAAAATCAAGGAGTAAGGTTTAATGGCTGAAAACACAAACGGAATAACCGAGGCGATAATCGCAAAAGCAAACGAGGACGCCGAACGCATATTGTCCGTAGCCGAGGAATACAAACAGGCAAAACTCGAGGAAGCAACCAAAGTTTCCGACGGGATTTTTGCCGATACCCGCGAGGAAACCAAAAACGCGTGCGCGTTTATCCGCGAGCGCGGAGAAAGCTCGTCGCGTATCGAACGCAAAAAAGCGCTCACACGCGCCAAAGCGGAAGTGGTGGACGGAGTTTTCGACGCCGTTCGTGACAAACTTATCGCGCTCGATAAAGAGCAGACGCTCGGATTTTTCGCGTCGATTATCGAAAAGAACGCCGAAGCGGGCGACAAAATCGTGCTGTCTTCCCGTCACTCGGATATAAAAGACGACCTGATAAAAGAACTGGGAAAGAAAAATCTGCGCTTTGACGTGTCGCTCAGCGACGCAATCGACGGAGGACTGGTTTTAAGCGGAAAAAGCTCGGATAAAGACTATTCGTTTGACGCGATCGTCGGCTTCTGCAAGGAAACCATGCGTGCGGAAACCGCAAAAAAATTATTCGGCACGGAAGGTAACGCGTAATGGCAAAATCGGATCTCGGATATCTAAACGGGCTGATAGCGTCCATGTACAAAACGCTTATTC
>CAKQJJ010000082.1 GCA_934247335.1 uncultured Clostridia bacterium
GTTTTCATAAGCGCGCGGCAGATATTCAAATATGGTTTTAAGCGATTTAAGCGCAAGCCCGTCGGTGTAGTCGGTTGCCATGACCGACGCGTACGCTTCGAGGTCGTGGCTTACCGCGTCGATACCGGAAGCCGCCGTCAGTCCTTTGGGCGCGCTCATGTGGAAATCGGTGTCCACGATAGCCATTTTGGGAAGCAGTTCGTAGTCGGCAAGCGGATACTTCACGCCGGTCTTCTCGTCGGTTATAACGGCGAAAGGCGTAACTTCGCTGCCCGTTCCCGCAGAGGTGGGAACTGCAATGAAATAGGCTTTTTCGCCCATTTTCGGGAAAGTATATATACGCTTTCTGATATCCATAAAGCGCATTGCCATGTCCATGAAGTCCACTTCGGGATGCTCGTACATGACCCACATTATTTTGCCTGCGTCCATTGCCGAGCCGCCGCCGAGAGCTATTATGCAGTCGGGCTTGAAAGCGCGCATCTGCTCCGCTCCCGCCTTTGCGCATGCAAGCGTGGGGTCGGGCGCGACGTCGGAAAATACGGCGTACTCTATTCCCATTTGTTCGAGCTTATCGGTTATCGGGCGGGCGAAACCGTTGTTATACAAAAAGCTGTCGGTTACGATAAAGCACTTTTTCTTGTGCATTACGGTTTTCAGTTCGTCCAAAGCCACCGGCAGGCAGCCTTTCTTTATATAAACCTTTTCGGGAGCCCTGAACCACAGCATATTTTCTCTCCTTTCCGCAACCGTTTTGATATTGATAAGGTGTTTTACACCCACGTTTTCCGATACCGAATTGCCGCCCCAGCTTCCGCAACCCAGCGTAAGCGACGGAGTGAGTTTGAAGTTGTAAAGGTCGCCTATTCCGCCTTGCGACGACGGCGTGTTTACCAGTATACGGCAGGTTTTCATCCGGGACGCAAACTCGTTTAGCTTGTCCTTTTCGGTGATTTCGTTCAAGTATATCGAAGAGGTGTGACCGTAACCGCCGTCGGCGATAAGGCACTCGGCTTTACCGAACGCGTCCTCTATATCGTTTGCGCGGTACATGGCAAGCACGGGCGACAGTTTTTCGTGAGCAAACTCTTCGCTTGCCGCAACGCTTTCCACTTCGCCGATGAGAATTTTAGTTCCTTCCGGCACGGTGATTCCCGCAAGCGCGGCGATGGTAACCGGTTTTTGCCCCACTATTTTTGCGTTAAGGGCGCCGTTGATGAGAATTACTCGGCGCATTTTTCTCGTTTCGGACGGGCTTAAAAAGTAACATCCGCGGGCGGAGAATTCTTCTTTTACGGCGTCGTAAACCTTGTCCAGCACGATTACCGACTGCTCGGACGCGCATATCATGCCGTTATCGAAAGTTTTGCTGTGAATAATCGAGTTTACCGCAAGTCCTATATCGGCGGTGTCGTCGATTATCGCGGGAGTATTGCCCGCTCCCACGCCGAGCGCCGGTTTGCCCGACGAATACGCGGCTTTCACCATTCCGGGTCCGCCGGTTGCCAGAATTATATCAGCTTCCTTCATCAGAAGGTTGGTCATATCCAGCCCGGGCACGTCTATCCAGCCGATAATGTCCTCCGGCGCGCCTGCTTTTACTGCGGCTTCGAGAACCACTTTTGCGGCGGCTATGGTCGAGCGTTTCGCTCTCGGATGCGGGCTTATTATTATTCCGTTTCTCGTTTTAAGGCAAATAAGCGTTTTGAAAATAGCCGTGGACGTGGGGTTCGTGGTGGGAATGACCGCGGCGACAAGCCCGATAGGTTCGGCGATTTTTTTGATGCCGAACGCCTTGTCCTCTTCTATAACGCCGCATGTTTTCGTGTTTCTGTACGCGTTGTAGATATACTCGGCGGCATAGTGATTTTTAATCACTTTGTCCTCGACTACGCCCATGCCGGTTTCTTCGACGGCGAGCTTGGCAAGCGGAATGCGAGCCTTGTCGGCGGCGATTGCGGCTGCGAGAAAAATCTCGTCCACACGTTCCTGCGAATACGTGGCAAAAATCTTCTGGGCGGCGCGCACTCTTTCTATCGCGTTTTCCAGCGACTGCGTGTCGTTAACCTCCCGATAGGTTTTTTGTTCCATATATCTTATTCTCCTTTAAATATTGTCGATTACAGGCAAGCGGTAAGCACGGCAAGTGAAGAAGCAAGGTTTTCGTCTTTTATCTTTACGCTCTCGGGCGCGGTGAGGCTTGCGGGCGCAAAGTTCCATATTCCCGCAACGCCCGCCTGAACGAGTGCGTCGCACACCGACTGAGCCTGACTTTCCGGCACGGTTATTATGCCTATTTTAACGTCGTGTTCTTTGCAGAACGCCGTCATGTCGCTCATCGGCAGTATATCTTTATTATCGGCAAATTTGCCGCATTTTTCCGCGTCTTTGTCGAAAGCCGCGCAAATATCTATTCCGAATTCGGGGAAACCGTCGTAGCACAGCAAAGCTTTTCCCAGCTTTCCGGCGCCCACTATCACGGCGTGCGTTATCTTTCCGCTTCCCAGAACCGATTCGATATGCGAAATAAGCTCGGAAACGAAATATCCTATTTTGGGTTTACCCGCTCCGCTGACGATAGCAAGATCCTTTCTCACCTGAACTTCGCCGAGTTTAAGCGCTTTTGCTATCGACGAAGAAGAAATCGTGGTCTTTTCGTCGGCGTGCAACGAACGTAAGTAGTGCAAATAGACCGGAAGTCTTTTCATTACCGCGTTTGGTATTTCTTTAGCGCACATATCGTACTCCTTTTTTCTTTCGTGCGGCTTATTTTTGGGCATAATCCGCATTTAAGCTTTATTTTATCGATATAATTGTATCATTTTATCATTTGAAAAGCAAATACTTATTTCGCATACGGTTATATCAAATTTGATATGCGATTTTACGACATAAAAAAGCGGAAAAACCTTTTAATTCAGCCTTTCCGCTTTCTTTTGTTTTAATAATCAGATTTTAAGGCGCGGCAGCTCTCCCGCCGTCAAATCCCAGTAAAAGCCGAACAAATTCAGCTTATCCTGTAAAAGATTGGGCGAAACCCAAAATTCCTCGCTTAAAATCTCGCAACCGCACGCATTTCCGTAAGTAGTTGCCGAAACGTAACAGTTATCCATGCTTCCCGTGCCGCCGGTGATAAATTCGTCGGTTATAACGGATTTAATATCCTTATTATAAGTAGCGCAATTCATTACGTTCGCGCTTTTTGCGGAAGCGATCAGACCGGCAAATTCGGAATCTTCATCGTTTGCAAATCCCGAACTTTTTTCGATAAACGTGCCGTCGTTATAGGCAAAACACGAACTTATCGTGCTACTTTTTGCCGAGCCGACCAAGCCGCCCGCTCTTCTTTCTACCGAATCTTTGTTTCCTTCCATGTAGCTGCCGGTTTCGATATAATTGCTCTTAGCATAGCTTTGAGTCAGCATACCGCTTTGCATTTCACCCGCGATACCGCCGACGTACAGATTTCCGCTGCTGTAAACGTAGAAGCCGTTACTCTCCGAGAAGCAATACTTTATATTTGCATTGTCCGCCGTTTCTCCGGCAATTCCGCCGACGTACGCGCTTGACGTGGAATACATTAAAGTCACGTTTTTTTGATACCATTTGGCGTTTGCGGTGAGAGTGCAACCCTTGGCGAAAGAATTTTCGATTGTGCCTTTGGAAATTCCCGCGATTGCTCCCACGTACGGTTCGCCGTAAATGCTAGTGGCGTTTGCCGTGATTTTGCAATCGACCGCCGAGCATCCCGATATTTTGTTTCCGCCGCCCGCAATTCCGCCGGCAAACATATCGGCGTAGATATCCCGACTGTCATAGCCGGTTATTTCGATTTCCAATCCTTGCACCGAGCAGTCGGTTATTTCGCAGTCGAAATACTCTTTCTTTTCCCAATAACCGCCGTAAATGCCGCCGATATAGCTTCTTGCGACCGTACGCCCAAGCCCCGTTCCGTACAAACCCTGACCGCAGGACACCTTTGAATTTTTGACGTGAACGTTTTCTATTTTGTCGCACTTTGCCACGCAAACTACCGCGGCGCCCATTCCGTCCGAGCCTTTAACGACGATATTTTCGAGATTGAGGTTTTTAATCGTCTCGGTTTCCGCCGAAAACAAGGAAGCGGATTTATTGTATCCGTTGGCTGTGACGACGCAGTTTTTAATAGTAAAGCCCTGTCCGTCAAACGAGGTGCAACTAATAGAAGAAATGGTTTCGTAGTTGCCGTCAATATCGTTTAACAGTTTTACGTTATCTTTTGCCGTTTTCAGCTGCTCGAACGTGGATACTTCGGTAAACTTTTCGTCTTGCTTTACTTCAAAAAAGTACCACATGCCCACGGGTATGGCAAGTATGCAAACCACTATACAAATGGCTATCAACGCTTTTTTCATGTTTTTACGCTCCTCCGTTTAACTTTACCTCAAATTCAGAACACCGTTTTCCATATACCACTTCGAGCCGAGAGATAAAACGTTTATTATATCGTTCCATTGCTCGGACGACAGAACGGGCAACGAATTGGCGTCGGGAACAGTCTCGTTCTGACAAGCAACGTAGCAGTTGAAAAGGCTGTCTTTCGCTTTATCCGTAAAAACGTCGCGGTTTTTGCCGTTTATCGTATTGTTGTAAACGGCGCAATCGGTTACCGTTGCGGTGGTTTTTGCGACGAATCCCGCCGAAAACATCGACGACGCACCTGCGGTATTATTTGTTTCGGCAATGGTATTACGCAAGGACACGGACCTGGAAATCGTGGCGGTAGCCGAGCCGCACAATCCGCCTATTCTTGCAAACTGCTTTGTCGAAGTCGATTCGCTTTTGCAGCTTATGTCATTATACTCGCTAAGGCAATCGGACACGTTTCCCGCGCTTTTTCCGATGATGCCGCCGACGCGATATCCTCCCTCGTCCGTAAAAAGCGTCTGGTTTCGGCTTTTTCTGGATAAGGTTATTACGTTATTGCCTCCTACGCAATTTTCGACGACGTTTTTCTCTGCCGCGAGCCCGATAACTCCGCCCGCGCAGGAATCGTATCTCGAAGCGGTGTATTCGGGATATACTTTAAGCTCGATCACGTTATTCTTTGAAACGCAGCCGCTCGTCTTGCCCGCCCCCTGATTCAGACAGCCGATAATTCCGCCGCAATTCAGAGTGTCCGCGTCGGCGTATATCTTCGAGTTTTCCGCTACGTTATCGGTCACTTTTTCCGATTGGTTACTGAATACTTCGCCGGCGATACCGCCCACGTTAAGCTTGCTGTAAATACGAGTGCATTTCAGCTCGCAGTTTTCCACTCTCGAATTGCTGATTTTGCCGCCGACATACCCTGCGATAACGCCGCAATTAACGCTGTTTGCACTGCTGCTATTGTCCACGGACGCCGTGAAAAATCCCTTGGAACCGGTTATCGTAACGCAGTCAACCGTTTTGGCTTCTCCTGCGATTATGCCGCCGTTATACGTTCCCTGACTGTCGTCCGAAAAAGTAACGTTAACCTGAATATTGTCGAAAACCACGTTTTCAAGAGTATTTACGCTTGTAAAGAACCCGCTTGATTGGTTTTCAGTGGTTTCGATTATGTAGCCGTTTTTGATGGTGTAGCCGTTGCCGTTAAAGTTCTTTACCGCAAGCGGGTACCATTCTCCGCCGTTGAGATCAAGATCGCAAGTAAGCTCGTAAGATTTATTGCTTGCCATCGCGTATAAGTCGTCGAGCGATGAAATTTTTACGTAACCGCCGGACAGACCGTCGCATCCGGACAACAAAATTCCGCACGCGATTACGGCGCTCAGTACTACCGAATATATCTTTCTTTTCATATAAATCTCCACACCGTTTATATTTTTTCGTTACGTATTAAAAGACCAGCTTTCCTTTCAGGACTTTTCGGGAAACGACTATGCTTTTGCCGTCCACGCCGGCTTTGCCTATATCGTACACGTCGCACCACATAATCGTGGCGAGCGGTCCGGTGTATATGCTGCCGTTTTTTCCGGGCTTTCCTTTCAGTCCGCCTTTTCCGTCCGAAATCGAAACCGAATACTCTCCGCCGTTCATGTTCAGAAACAGGTGCGAAGTTTTCACGGCGGATCCTCCGTTTCCGCCGTTCGCCCCGGGACCGGGACCGCTTACCGTTTCGTACTCGGTAGTGGACGAACCGACGCCTCCGTTACCGCCGTTTCCGCCGCAAACGGACAGATTTCCGCTTCCGACAACAACCGTGCTCGGCACGATAACGGCGTCCTGTCCGTTATCGCCTTCACCTGCGATAAATTCGAGATTATCGAACCTTGCGTCCG
>CAKQJJ010000083.1 GCA_934247335.1 uncultured Clostridia bacterium
CGTAAACTTCACGCGCTTTCGAGCCGTTGTACGGACCGATAAAGTTGAAACGTTCCATCTGATCGATAATCTTGCATGCGCGCTGATATCCGATGGAGAAACGGCGCTGTATCATGGACACAGAAGCCTGTCCGGTGCGTATAACCAGGCGCACGATATCCGGCAAATCCTGATCGTAAGCCGCGTCGTCGGCATCGTCCGAATCAACGTTTTTGTTTTCGTCGGGCTCTTCTTTTTCGTCAACGAGCGCTTTTTCAAACTCTTCGTCAAATTCACAGGAGTTGTTTGCCTTAATCTGATCGACGATGTTGTTTACTTCGTCGTTGTCGATAAACGCGCCTTGTATACGAACGCCCTCGGGATTTTCCTGCGGAGCAAACAACATGTCGCCTTTACCGAGAAGCGATTCGGCGCCGTTCTTGTCGAGAATAATACGCGAGTTGGTCTGATTGGACACCGCAAACGCTATTCTGCACGGCAAGTTGGACTTAATAGTACCGGTAATGACGTCGGACGAAGGTCTTTGCGTTGCGAGAATAAGGTGTATTCCGGCGGCACGAGCCTTGCCTGCGATGCTGGAAATAAGATTTTCCAGTTCGCGCTTCTTGTCCGTGTTGGAAGAAATCATAAGATCGGCAAACTCGTCAACTATCAATACGATGTACGGCAGTTTGTCTATTACGTGATTTTTGACGTCTTCGAGATTGTTGTATTCGCTGATATTGCGAACTCTGTGCGCCTGTAATTCCTTATAACGACGCTCCATTTCTTCTCTTGCCCACTTAAACGCGTTAAGCGCCTGAGCAGGTTCGGTTATGGCGTCCGGAATCATCATGTGCGGAAGTCCGCTATATGCCGTAAATTCGACTCGTTTGGGGTCCACGAGAATGAGTTTTACGTCCTCGGGCGAAGATTTGTACAAAAGACTTACTATAAGCGAATTAAGACATGCGCTCTTACCGCTACCGGTAGTACCCGCGATAAGCAGGTGAGGCATTTTGTCTATTCGGGTTATCATAATCTTGCCCTGAATGTCTTCGCCGAGCGCTATCGTAAGCGGAGAAGGCGACGACTTGAATTCTTTGGAACAAATAATGTCTTTAAGCGCAACCAGAGCGTTCTGATCGTTAGGAACTTCTATACCCACGGCGCGTTTACCGGGAATAGGCGATTCGATACGAATATTGCCCTTGCACGCAAGCCCGTAACGAACGTCCTGTTCGCACGCGTCTATCTTTTTGACCGACATACCAACCGGCATATTGAGTTCGTATCTCGTGACGGTAGGTCCGACGGTAATCCCGATAACCTTTGCCGGAATTCCCAGATTGCTGAGCGTTTGTTCGAGAAGCTCTTTCTTTTCCTCGTACGTTTCGGGATCGATTTTCGGGATAGTGGATTCGGTGGTAAGCAAATCGATTGAGGGCGGCGTATATTTATACGGCTTTTTGGGCTTTTTGGGAGCCGGTTGCTCTTTTTCTTCCGTTTTGTCCGCAATCGAAGTTTTGTTCTGAGAAACAGCTGTTTTTTCGGGCGAAACTGCTTGGTTCTTTTGCACCGAGGGTTCGGCAAGTCCGCGTTTCACGTTTTCGGAAGCGTCCTCTACTTCGTCGATAATATTAAACGAAGTCGTGGTTTTCTCAAACTTTTCGCTGAGTTTGTCGCTGTCCTCTTTGCTTACGTCCACAAACTTGGGTCTGCCGTATATTTCCATGTATTCTTCGGCGGTAAGATCGTCTTCTTCGATTTCGGGATAATCGTCGTCCTCGTCGGAAATAACAAGGTCGTTTTCGTCGCCGTTGATTATCGGATTTTTATTTTCGACGGTTTTATTATCGTCGTCTGCAAAATTTTCATCCGCGTCAAAACTTGCGGCGTTCGTTTTTTCGTCGCTGAATTTTGTTAAATCTACTTTATTTGCCGTAGCGCTTTCGGAAGGTGCGGCTTTTTCGGGCTGAACGGGCTCGATAAAAGCTTTTTCTTCTGGAACCGCTTTGCTTTCGTTGGAAGAAGGCGTGCCGCCACTTTCCCGTTGATTTGTAGCAGGTTCGCTTTCGGGAGCCTGAGGCGCAACCGTTTTTTCTTCAATCTTAGGCTTAGCGGCTTGTTTTTCGGCTTCCTGTGCCTTTTTGATATCTTCCTCGAAATGGCTGCCTCTTATAATGGGCGCGGGATTGATCTTTTTCGGCTCTTCTTTTTCTTCGGGAGCTTCGTTTACGTAAGGCTCGTCGGCAATGACCGAAGAACCGTTTATAATGGGAGCGCGCTTGATTTCTTCTTTTACGGGCTGCTTTTCGGGCATTCCGACAGGTTCGGGCTCGGGGATTTCCGGCTCGACTTCGGACGCGTTAATAATCGGAGCGCGCGTTTTGGTTTCGGCAGGCTCGGGTTCGGCAGGTTGCACGGGTTCGGGAAAATCGAAATAGCTTTCAGGCTTAGCCTCGACTATTTTTATTTCGGGCTTGGAAGGATATTTAGCCCTTTCCGGAGCATAACTGTCGTACATGGCTTTGTACGAATCCTGCTTTATGTCGTCCATCGAAAAACGTATGGAATTGCCGCTTACTTGCGCGTCCGATCGCGGGCTGCGGTCGTAATATCCGCCCGAGCCGCTTCCGCCCGAACTGTAACCGTATCCGTTTGAGTTTGCGTTATACCCGGAATTATATCCGGAATCGCGGCGCGATACGGGACCGACGTTGCCGGGATCGAAGCCGCGAATAATTTCGCCGTTCACCATTTTGCTCCGCACGTCTTTGGGCGGAACCGTGGGAATATATTCTGCCCACGCTTTGGAAGAATATCCGGAATTTCTGCCGTAATCGGACTGAGCGGACGAACAATCGTTTTTAGCGTCCGGAATGCCCCACGCGTCGCGACTGCGCTCGCGTATCTGATTGTAGCGCTCGTCCACCATCTTATTCATTCTTTCTATTTCCGGACTTACCGACGAACGAGTATCACGAGCATAACGACTGCCGTTCATGTCCCCGTAGGAACTACCTGTATATCCGTCGTAACTGTTACTGTAATTTCTGTCGTATTCGGCGTCGGGAAGATCGTCCATTGTTCCGGGCGCGGAATTATCCTGCGACGGCGGAATTATCGATTCGATAAACAAATCCTGTCCGTTGCCGACGTAACTCGTGCCGCCTTTGATATGCGACGACGCGGCTGACGAAACTTTTCTTTTTTTAACTCTGGACGCGCCTTTTCCACCGAAAACGCCCGTTACGAACAACAGCAGCGAGATAATTATAAGTGCGGTGAGAATATACGCGCCGACAGGCGTTAAAACGGCGGAAAATCCGTAGGCAAACAAGCCGAGAAGAACGCCGCCAACCGTTCTGCCGTGGAACACTGCGGAAATGTACGCGCCGAAACCGCCGGACAAATATCCGGTGGTGGTTGCCAGATGAATAATGATTCCCACGCATGCGAAAACGGCAATAAGCGAAATAAGCTTGCCTATTCCCACTCCGAGCTGTTTATTCTGTAATAAAAATACGCCGCGAATAATGCAATACAAATACACGGGATACGAAAAATATCCCAAAAAACCGATAGAAACGTTTTGTACGATAAGTCCGATATCTCCGAGTATCAGTCTACCCGTTATATCGCATAAAAGCAGAAAGGAAAATACGATGATCAGCACGATACCCAAAGTATCGGTGCCGCCCGACTTATTTTTACCGTTTTGCGAATAATTCTTTGGCAGCAAAATATATTACCTCTTTTCTGAACGAATAGTTAAATTAACGGCGGATTTTTCAGGTCTGCGTGCGACAGTAAAATCCTACGCATACATTATATCACAAAACTTCTTTTCTTTCAATACTTTTCCGATAATTATTTAATTTTTCACGTGTAAAATTTTTTTACGATGGTAACGCGCAACAAAAAAACGAAGCCGGAAAGTTTTACCCGTCGGCTCCGTTTAATCCCGTATCTTAATTTTTCATGATTGATAAAATGCTTTCGTCGAATTTTTTGCCGACGTACGCCGCCGTCATATTCTCTTTTCGGAAATACTTTTTCGCAAAGCTTTCGATTTCTTCCTTGGTTACTGCTTCGGTAAGTTCGATTTTGCGATTGACGTCAAACATTCTGCCGGACGTAACGAGTCCTTTTCCGAACGACATCATTTGCGACTGAACGTTCTCCTCGGAAAAAGCAAGCGAAGAAACGAGCTGAACTTTCGCTCTTGCAAGCTCATCTTCTGTTATTCCTTCTTCAACCAGCTTTTCTATTTCGCCGGCGGTTGCGCGCAAAGCTTTAATCGTGTTATCCGGATTATTGTTAAGACATATCGTAAAACAGCCCACGTCCGAATACGCCATAGGCAGCGTATAAATACTGTACGCCAATCCCTGCTTTTCGCGCACGGTCTGGAATAATCTCGAACTCATTCCGCCGCCGAACAGGCAGGACAAAAGCGACTGCACCACTATTCCTTTTTCGTCGGTAAGCGGAATCGTCGGATACGCCAACACGATATTGGTTTGCTCGGTGTCTTTTATGCGTTTAAGTTCGGCGTTTTTCCTGAATTGATTGCCGATTGCGGGAGTAACCTTATTTTTACCAGCAAAACGATCGAGTGCGTATTTGCGAACGAGTTCGTCCGCGCTTTTTTCGTCGATATTGCCGGCGAAAACTATTACCGTGTTGTCGGAAGTGTATCTGTCTTTCATATAAGCCCGAACGTCGTCGCCGGTAAAGCGTAAAACGTTTTCTTTCGGACCGAGAATTGTTTTTCCCAGAGAAACGTCGCCGTAAGCCGCCGCAAACATAACGTCGCTGCAAATTTCGTCCGGAGCGTCCTCCACCATATTTATTTCCTCGACGATAACCTTGCGTTCTTTGTCGAGTTCGTCTGCGGGAAAAGCAGAATCAAAGAATATATCCGAAAGCAACTTAAAGCAACTTTCGTTGTATTTATCCATACATTTATAATAGTAACACGTAGATTCTTTGGAAGTGAACGCGTTTACCATTGCGCCGTAATTTTCAAAAGCGCTGGCTATTTCAAAAGCGTTCATTTTATCGGTACCCTTAAACATGACGTGCTCGGTAAAATGCGAAAGACCGTTGTTTTTTTCGTTTTCGTATTTACTTCCCGTTCCCACCCATATTCCGGTCATAACCGAACGAATTGGTAGCGTAATCACGCACACTTTAAGTCCGTTTTCGTATTGCAGTAGTTTTGCCATAGTTCCTCCGTATGTTTATGTTTTAATTTGTGGTAAAGCGTATTTTAACGTCGGTCGGCGGATTCTAAAACGTCCGAAACCGTCGTAACAATAAGTCCTTTGTCTTCAATCGTCGAAATAATGTCGTCAAGAGCAGCGGCGGTTGCGGCAGTCGGATGCATGAGAACAAGCTCGCCGCCCGTTATGTTCTTCGTCGCGCGTTTTTTGATAAGCGCCTGGTCTTTGTCCCGCCAGTCGATCGTGTCCCGCGAGTACATAACGGTAGTATACCCCGATTTTTGCGCAACATCAAGCGTTATTTGGGAAAAAGACGCGCTCGGCGGAGAAAAAAGATTCATTTCGACGCCTGTCAGATTCTTTACCAGATTATGGCACGCCGAAATTTCTTCTAAATTGCGCGCCGCATTCAATTTTTTGTGATCCTTGTGAAAATATCCGTGATTTGCTATTTCATGACCTTTCTCATGTATTTCTATAAGCCGCCGTTCGTTTTTTGCCGCCCAGCAACCACCTACGAAAAACGTCGTTTTGACGTTGTGTTTGTCAAAAATTTTCAGCATATCGTCAAGATATTCGTCGCCCCAGTATACGTTTACCATAAGACAAACTTTGTTACCTCCGTTCCCCTTATATATAGGCGAAACTCCGGTTGCGACGACGCCCGCAGGCGCCATAAACGCCGCCAGCGACACCAACGAAATGACAAGCACTATACAAACGTTTGCGAATATTTTCTTGAAAAATTTCAACGACATACTTTACGCTCCGAACAATCTTTATTATTATATATTCGAAGCGAATCGGTAAAATCATTAAAAGATTAAAAACTTGCCCGAAAAAAATTTACGGACAAGCTTTTGGTTTTCGATTGTTTATAAAAATCAGAGTTTTTTGAGAAGACGCAGGTTGATTCTGCCCTTATCGTCGATCTTGATGACTTCGACAAGCACTTTATCGCCTTCGCTTACGACGTCGGTAACCTTTTCCACTCTGGTTTTGGACAGCTTGGAAATATGGATCATGCCGTCTTTGTTGGGAGCGAGTTCGACAAACGCGCCGATTTCGATAATGCGAA
>CAKQJJ010000084.1 GCA_934247335.1 uncultured Clostridia bacterium
GAACAGAACCGAAATCGGCTGCTCGTCGTCTTCGATAAGGCGGCTTATTTCGTTTAAGCTGCGCGCGGGAATGACCGCCGAAACGTTTCCGTCGCTGTGTTCTGCGGTTTTAACGCACTTTGCCAGGCGGTATCCGTCGGTTGCGACCGCCGTAACGTCGCCGTTTTCAACCGTGAAGCACACGCCTTTCAGAATGGGACGGGATTCGTCGGCGGAAACGCAGAACGACACGCGATTGATGATATCGCGCAGATTTTTGCCTAAAAAGGTCACTTTTTGCGCGTTTTCGAGCTTTTTGATTACCGGGAACTCTTCCACGGGCAGACAATTAAGCTCGCCCTCGGAGTCGCGATAGCGTATTTTCATTTTGTTGTCGCCGAAAACGCTGAGTTCGACGCGCTCGGAATCGAGCTTTTTGACGAATTCGGCAAAAAGTCTGCCGGGAACGACCGCCGAACCTTCGACTTTGACTTCGGCGGAAATGGTTTTTTCGATAGCCAGTTCCATATCGGTTGCGGTAAGCTTGATCGCGCCGTCGAAGCATTCCAGTTTGATGCCTTCCAGCACGGGGTTTACCGTTTTGGTGCCTGCCGCTTTGATAACTTTACCAACCGCGTCGGACAAATCGTAGCCGTTGCAAACTATTTTCATATCGCACCTCGTAAATGTAAAAGAATTTTTCACTTAAATTATATCACCGCGCGAAAAAAAAGTCAATCTCCTGTTGCATTTTCGCTTAAATAAGAGTGCAGCCCCGTGTGTTGCGGGGAATTATTGCCGTTCAGAACCGCGTTCTCGTCCGATTTTTTGGGCCGAAGAGCAAGTGAAACGGCGGAAAATTAACAGAAATTACCTTGGCAAAAGCCGCAAGTTTCTATTCTTTTTAAATATAATATATATGGCGGGCGAATTTTGCGGCGTGGAAAGGCGGAATTTTATAAGAGGGTGGCGGGCGAACGAAGTTTGTTCAAACCATTTACCAATTGCCTCAGGCAACCCGTAGGGGAGACCTGTGGTCTCCCGATTTATAATACGGCGGGAGCAAGCCCCCGCCCTACGGATAAGGTTGTTATTTGGGAGCAAGGAACATTATTTCAACTGTAGGGACAGACGTCCTCGGCTGTCCGAAAAAAATTGCGGCGGGAGCAGTTCCCGGTCGCAATTATAAATTGCTCCCCGCTTTGGCTACGAATAGTCCACCGGACTATTCGCTTAACGCGTCGCGCCACCCGCCCTACGGGAAGAGGTCATTAGCGTATGTCAAAACAAAAGTATCCGATTTAAAATACAACTCTTGCTTTTACCTAAAACCCCAATCGGACAGTCGAGGACGCCTGTCCCTACAAATTGAAAAAGGGGCGGGTAACCACTGACGCCTGTCCCCCCCATACCGCCGTAACGCAATTTATTGGCTATCCCGGGTGCTCAACCGCGCACTACACGGAGCGAAACGGTAAAACACTTGCGGGGTTTTCGGAAAAAATAAAAAAACTTCTTGACAACAACACGCTTGTGTGTTATAATTACCGTATACGAATATAACCTAACCGGAATGATGGGAAGGCAAAAAGACGAAAATCGCTTTTTTGATCGTTTCGCACGGTTATAAAGTGAAAACCGCGTGTCAAAACACGCAAAAAAATTTCAATTTTTTCATAGGAGGGTTTATGAAAAAGAAACTGGCAATGTTGTTGGCATTAGTGCTGGCATTCGGCGGAACGAGCGCAGCTCTTCTCACGTCGTGCAAGCCCACCGACAATCCCAACCAAGACGTTCAGGAAAACGAATATAAGGTTCGCTTCCTGAAAGAAGACGGCACTCTGATCGAAGAGAAAACCGTTAAGCACGGCGAAAAGGTAGAGGCAGTCACCGCGCCCGAAAAAGCAGGCTACACCGCAGAATGGGTAGACGCAGAGGGCAACGTGGCAGATCTCGACAAGGCAGTGACGGCAAACGCAGAGTACAAAGTTCGTTACACCGCAAAAACCGATATCGCGTACAAAGTAGAATATTACTTTGAAAACGTGGAAGGCGCGTACGAGCTTGACGAAACCGAAACCAAGAATCTTACCGGCACCACGGGCGCAACCGTAACTGCACCGGAAGTGACCAAAGAGCATTATGCGCTCAACACCGAAGCCGAAGGCTATCTTGCAAGCGGCGAAGTAAAGGGCGACGGAAGCCTCGTGCTTAAAGTATATTACAAGCGCGACAGAGTAACCGTAACCTTCATGGCAAACGGCGAAACTCTGGACACGCAGGAAGTAATCTACGGCGGCAAAGCAACCGCAACCGACAAGTCGGTTCCCGCAAAGGATCAGACGGTTGAAAAGGAATTCGTGTTCAAACACTGGTCCGCAACCGAAAACGGCGCTCCCTACAACTGGAACCTCGAAGTAACCGGCGCAATCACTCTTTACGCCGTATACGAAGAAACCGACAGAACCTACTACGTAACCGGAACGCTGGGCGAAGGCGCACTGTGGTATCTTGCAAAAGACGCAGACGGATCGGCAGCGTGGATCGAAGACGAAAAGTATTCGGACGGCGCAATAGGACTTAAATACAACGAAACCTTCGTGTTCGCACTGTATATGGCGCCCGAAATGGAAGGCACCCCCGTCGTAAAGGCAATCAATCTTGACGACAAGGGCGAAACCGTACGCGAAGAAGAACTCACCGCAAACGAAGGCTTCTATTCGGTTCAGCTTGACAAAAACGTCCGCATCGAAGTAAGCGGTATCAAAGTAAAGACTTACGCAATTAAGCTTAACGCTTCTCTTGCCAAATACGAGCAGGATTGGGCTTACAAGACCAAGACCGAAGACGTAACTCTGGCAGTTACCGACGAAAACGGCAAAACCACCTATCACGAAAAGGCGCTCATCTCTGAAATCGAGCTGCCCGCAGGCGTTTACAGCGCTTCTCTCGTGATTTCCGACGGAAACGGCGGCTACACCGCTCTTGCCGAAATCGAAGAATTCGAAGTAAGCTCGGACGCGCTTACCGAAGGTAAATTCATCGTTCCCGGCGAATACGTAATGTACGACGGATCGTACGAAGTAGTGGGTGCAGGCGGCATCTGGACTATCGGCGGCGGCAAGGTATATCCCGACGGCGAAATCACCGGGATCAGCTCGTTCAACGTGGCTTTCAAAGATTTCGCACCCGGAAAATCGGATTTCGTTGCAATGACCAGCTTTAAGCTTGACACTACCAAGGAAAATCTCGAATCCGACCCCACCCTCGGTTTCTTCTTCAATGAGGGCGACAAACAGGTGTTCCCGTCCATCAACCAGACCGGTCTGCGCCTGCGCAACGGCTTCGGTACCGACAATAGCAATAAAAACATCGGCGGCTTGTTCCCCAAATACGCACTCGGAAAGAATGCCGATCAGTACGACAAGCTCACCGAAGTAATCGTGAAGAAAGGCGGCTCGATGTATATCTTCGTTACCGCAGAAAGAACCGATAACACCGCAATCGCAAAAGTAACCGGCAAGCTTATCGGCGTAATCACCAAAGACGGCATCACCGCTTGCAACGGAACTACTTACGCGGCAAGCAGCGCAACTGTGGATATGTTTGACGAAGGCATTACCAAAGTCCAGATGACTTTCCAGATGTCTGCCGCTTGCTACGGCACCATGTACGGCTACGCTTACAGCACCGACGAGGCCGTAATCGATTCGTATCTCGCTAACGTCGATCTTAAAGCAACCGTAACCGTAGACGGCGAAGAGCAGGGAACTTACGACCTCGTTCGCGGCGGCGAAAATTCGCCTGCCGAAAACAGCGTTGCAATCGAACTGCCCGCAGGCAAGATTGCAAAAACCGTTACCGTTAACGGCGCACCCGCTTCCTACGAAGTAACCGAAGACGGAATTAACGTAATTCTCAGCACCGGATTCACCGGTTCGTACGCAATCAACGTAATAACCGAAGACGGCGCATACGTAAGCCTCACCGGTACCGTTATGACCGAAGACGGCGAAGGCATCGAAAACGCAAAAGTAACCGACGGCTCGGTAGTTGTATACACCGATGAAAACGGCGCGTTCACCCTCAGCACCAGAAGTGCCGAAACGTACACCGTAACCGTACAGGCAAAGGGTTACAAGCAGGCTTCCAAGACCGTAACCGACAACACTCAGCCCATCGAATTCGAGCTTATTCAGCTTGTTATGGGCGGCACCGCAGTGCTTAACGGCACCGAATACGGCGCAGGCGTAACCGATATACTGCCTATGAGCGCAGGCGGAAAAGGACTTGTGTACGAACAGGGCTTTGACGCAAACGGCAACGAAATCTATACTTCTGTTGCTTCCAGCGGCTGCCGTTATCCGCTTATGTTCCAGAACATTGCTTCGGATAAGTTTATCGTAAAAGGCTCGATTAAGTACAATACCATCGAAGATAAATACATTCGTATCGGCTTCATCGTCCGCGACGCAAACGGAACCATAGGTTCGCTGATGTACTACGGAAATCCGGGATTGTATAACGTATCGTCCACCACAGCTGCGAAATGGGATGTCGTACAAGGTCTTGCCGATCTCAAGGGCCCCAACAACAATGCGGAAGCATGGATGACCGGCAAGTGGGAAGTCGCAATGGCTTACGACAACGGCAATGCAGACCTGTATCTGCGCAACACTCTGTACTTCGGTACCGACAACTGGTATCATCTGTACAGCGGAAAAATGTTTACCAACAAAAACGGAACGGAACTCAGCGGACCGGTAATCGTAGGTATGTACGAAACTCAGAACAAGAACGCTTCGTTCGTGATGAGCGACTTCTTCGCAAGCACCGCCGACAACTTCGATAATCTCATCGAATTTGCAAACACCGCCGCCCTTGATGTTCACACCGTGGAAAACGGCGTAGTAACCGTAAAGGCAAAGGAAGGCTACGAAATCACCGATATCAAACTCGGAGCAAATTCGTACTTCGCACAGGCAACTAACGAAAACGGAACATATTCGCTCACCCTTCCCGCAATGTGGATGGTTGAAGGAAAGCAGACTATCAGCGTTCACACCACCGAAAAGAGCAATATCTTTGCAGTAGGAGGTAAAGTTACCATCGGCGAAGCGTGGGCAAAGTCCTATGACACCAAGAATATTACCCTTGCCATTAAGGGCGAGAACGGCGAGTTCAACGTAACCGCAGGCGAGGACGGAACCTGGAGCCAGGAACTTCCGAAAGGAACGTACACCGTAACCGCTACCAACGGAGCAATCGCTACCACCGCAACTCTCGAAGTTACCGGTGAAGCAAACGATAAGAACTTTGTTCTCGACACCAAAACCGAAGGCTTCTTCAAAAAACTTCGCGGCGGCGATTACAAGATCGATCTCGAAAAAGACGAGCTTACCTTTGTAGCCCGCGGCAGAGCGGACGGAGCAGGCGCAACCGATTGGTCTATCGGAAACAGAACGTTCACTCCCGCAACGCAGAAAGTCGAACTTTACTACACTCTTAAAGGCAACACCACCGAAATCGCGTACCCGTTCTGGGGAATTGTCGTAAAGGAAAAGAACGCCGAGAATACCGGCAGATTCTTGTTCTGCTCGGGTGATGCAGGCGACGTAATCAGCTTCCAGACCACAAACGACTATGTTTCTCGTCTTAACGCCAAGAACGCAGAAGGCGGAAATTTGCTTTGGGGAGATCCCTGGTTCCGCGGTTATGCCGATCCGGTTGACGGAAAAGCACAGTGGGGCAAAGGCAGCACCTATCACGAAGACGCAAACTACAACTTGCAGTTTAAGTGGGTAATCGACGGTTATAAGGCTTCCTGCTGGATTAAGGGTACCGCAGTTGCACACGGTCCTTACGGCAGAAAAGAATTCAACGAAAGCGATTGGGTTCTCAAGCTCGACAACCTCGATATCAAGGCTGCATACGAAGCCGATTCCTCTAAAGCCGATTCGCTCAAAGATCTTTACAACGAGAACAACGAGTGCTACTTCGGTATCACCATGCGCCAGGACGAAAAGAACGTTGACGGCACTTGGGTGGCAAAGGGCGCTCCGCAGTTTGCAAACTTCTCGTTTGTAATCACCGACAAAGAGTAATTAACAAGCATAAACCCTTTTTCACGGAAACGTAGCTCGTTCGCACACTCCAATAGTATCGTAATGGACTCGGATAAATAAATTGCGGTTTAGCGGGAATTTTGCAATCGTTCCCTCTATCCGTTTCCGTGAAATATTTAACAAAAATCACCTCTTCGATTAATCCTCGACGAGGTGATTTTTGTATATTCTTC
>CAKQJJ010000085.1 GCA_934247335.1 uncultured Clostridia bacterium
CGCAGCCTTAGATAGCCGTGCTATTCGTTGCCGATGTGAGGTGACGAAGAGTGCCGCCAGGTAAGGCAGCAGGCGAAGTCGTTCGGCGTGAGCGTACTTAAGGTACGTGACCGACGAACGGCAAGCACGCAGCCTTAGATAGCCGTGCTATTCGTTGCCGAAGCAGGCGGACTTTTTCTCCAACATACTGCAAGTTCTGCCCGCGTCCAGAATAAGAGGCATTACTTCTTCTTTGGAACCGACTTTGACGATTTCGCCGTTTTGTAAGAGGACGATTTCGCCGTCAATGCTTAAAATGCGTTCCTGATGAGAAATGATGATGACGTTTCCGCCGCTCTTGTCGCGCATTTTTACGAACGCTTCGATAAGGTTGTTAAAGCTCCATAGGTCAATACCGGCTTCGGGTTCGTCGAACACCGAAAGCTTGGTTCCGCGTGCAAGCAAAGTGGCTATTTCGATGCGCTTAAGTTCTCCTCCAGATAAAGAAGCGTTGACTTCGCGATCGACGTAATCGCGCGCGCACAAACCCACTTCGGACAGGTATTTGCACACATCGCCGGTATTTATTTTTTTACCTGCGGCTATCGTTATAAGATCCTTAACCGTGATGCCCTTGAAACGCACGGGCTGCTGAAAGGCAAAACTTATGCCTTTGTTGGCGCGTTCGGTGACGTTTAAGGCGGTTATGTCCTCGCCGTCGAGAATAATCTTGCCGCTCGTGGGCTTTATTATGCCGGCAATCATTTTGGCAAGCGTGCTTTTCCCGCTGCCGTTGGGGCCCGTGATTACGGTAAACTTATCCTTTATTTCAAGGCTAACGTTTTTGAGTATTTCCTTTTCGTCGCCGTCGGGCGCGTAATAACTTACGTTTTGAAGTTGTAACATTTTTATCTCCGGATATGATTGAAAGCGTTTTTCGCTTTTTATTCTTTAATTAAACGCGAATCGGTTGAAACGCCGCGCGAAAATGACTGTAAACGCTTCGCGCTTACGCATACATTATAACCGGAAACGCAGGCAAAATTGCTTTTGCCGCAGCTTTCGCTGCTTTGCGCCTCGCCGAGCGATGCGCCGTTTCGGTTGAAATGCCGCGCGAAAATGCCTGTAAACGCTTCGCGCTTACGCATTTTCGCTTACATTATACCACATTATCGGCATTTTGGCTAATAAACTAACGCCCGTCTTTCAATTTTTAGCGACAATTGCGCGGTTTTCTTTTAAAATACAAAACGGCGCGCCGAAATAATCGGTACGCCGCCCGGTTGTTTTTAATGTAATCAGCCTATAAGACGGAATGCGGGATCGAGGTTTACGTTGTACAATATGATAATAAGCGCAACGAATACAATCGCAACGATGATGCTGATGGCGCCGTAAAGGCACTTTTTCGCTCTTGCGAGATTGTTTTCCTTAAACACGAAGTAAAGAATAATTCCCACGACCGGAAGCAAAAAGCCTAAAATAAACCACCAATAGCTTTCTTTTTTCTCATAAAAAACGCTCATATATTTTCTCCTTTTGGATATAGCCTTAATATATACTTAATTGTAGCACAATATGCGCTAAAAGTCAATGCTTTTGAGGTAATTGGGCGCGCGCTTTCGACTATTTTTCATAATCGGGCGATTGCGCCGCGTAAACAAAACGACTTTTTATATCAGAAGCTGCAATTTCCGGGAGTGCGCGGGAAGGGCAGAACGTCGCGGATGTTGTCTATTCCGGTGAGATACATAAGCATTCTTTCAAAGCCCATGCCGAATCCGGAGTGCTTGCAGGTGCCGAACCTGCGCAGATTGACGTACCAGTAAAGCTCGTCGATGTTCATGTTTCTGCGTTTCATTTCGGCAACGAGTTTGTCGTAGTCCTCTTCTCTCTGGCTGCCGCCCATCATTTCGCCGGCGCCGGGAACGAGATAGTCCACCGCAGCAACCGTCTTACCGTCGGGATTCTGTTTCATATAGAAGCACTTTATGTTCTTGGGCCAGTCGGTGACGAACACCGGGCTGTGGAAATACTCTTCGGTGAGATATTTTTCGTGCTCTTTGGCGATATCCCGACCGTATTCGGGCTTGAACTCCCATTCCTTGTTTGCGTTTTTGAGAATGGTTATCGCCTGCTCGTGCGTCACTCTTGCCGACTCGGAAGCAAGCATGGTTTCCAGCTTGTTTCTGAGTCCCGGCTGCACGAAGCCGTCCAGAAAATCTATTTCGTCGGGGCATCTGTCCAGAACGTATTTTACAATGAACTTAAACAGCGCTTCTTCGGTTTTCATAAGACCTTCGAGGTCGCAGAAAGCCATTTCCGGCTCGACCTGCCAGAATTCGCAGGCGTGAGTTTTGGTGTTGGAATTTTCCGCGCGGAAAGTCGGTCCGAACGTGTATATGTTTTTAAACGCCATCGCGAAGCATTCGCCCTCGAACTGACCGCTTACGGTGAGTCCTACTTTCTTGCCGAAGAAATCGCGCGAATAGTCTACGCTGCCGTCGTCGTTAAGCGGAATCTTGTTAAGCGGCAAAGTGGTTGCCTCGAACATTTCGCCCGCGCCTTCGCAGTCGCTGTCGGTGAAAATGGGCGTGTGAACGTACACGAAGCCGTTGTCCTGCAAGTAGGTGTGAATTGCCATTGCAGCAACGCTGCGCACGCGGAACACAGCCTGGAACAGATTGGTTCTGGGACGCAGATACGCCTGCTCGCGCAAAAATTCGCGGGTGTGGCGTTTGGGCTGAATGGGGAATTCGTCGGTAGCGTCGCCGAGAAGAGTAACCTTTTCCGCCTTTACTTCAAAAGCCTGTCCTTTTGCTTCGGACTGAACTACTTTACCTTTTACTTCGATTGCCGAGCCGTTTTTAAGCTTGGACACTTCGTCGAAATTTTCGGTGAGTTCCTGCGAATACACGACCTGAACGTGCTTGAAGCAGGTCCCGTCCTGAAAATCGATAAAGCCGAAATTTTTCTGTTTTCTATGGTTTCTTACCCAGCCGGAAAGCGTGACGTCTTTGTCCATAAATTCCGCTGTGCGTTTGTATAAATCGACTACGTTCATATTAGCTCCGTAAAGATTTTTCTATTATTTTACCACAGCAGTTTATTTTTGTCAACGCTTAAAAGACTTTTAATGCGAAAATTAGCCGTTTCAAGCACTCTACTCACGGTAGAGTGGCGTTTTTTAATTCTATTACGCGATTTTCTAACATAGAATCGGGCAAGCGAGAAGTAGGTTGTGCTTTTTTGCCCGGTCTGATAAAATAATATTGACGATAAGGCGTGCGGTCAGCCGTCGCCGAGCCTGTATCCGGCGCAACGAGAACGCAAGGCAAGGCAAAAAATCGTCTTTACCAAAAAAACAATTCGGGAGGCAACCTTAAATGGCAAATCAATTTATTTTAAGCAGCGAGTCGACCATCGACCTTCCTGTCACTCACGTAAACGAAAGAAACATACCGGTAATTCACTATGCCTACACCGTAGACGGCGTGGAATACACCGACAACATGGATAAGGCAAGCATCGAGGCTTTTTACGAGAAAATCAAAGCGGGCGCAAAACCCACCACTTCGCAGCTGAACGAAGACGCTTACACCGAGTTTTTCACTCCGCTCGTCGAGAAAAGCGATGTTCTGCACATAGCGTTCGGCTCGGGAATGTCCGGTTCGGTGTACAACGCAATCGCGGCGGCAAAAAAACTTAACGAACAATATTCGCACAAAATCACGGTAATAGACTCCACTTGCAGTTGCTGCGGCTTCGGACTTATTCTGGACGAGGCGGCGGACATGCGCGACGGCGGTAAATCTTTGGAAGAAGTAGCCGCTTTCACCGAGAGCATAAAACGCAATATTCACCATCAGTTTTTCAGCACAGATCTCAGCTTTTTCCGCAGAAGCGGCAGAATGTCTGCTACGGTTGCGCTTATAGGCACGATACTGGGCATATGCCCCGTCATGCACCTCAACTACGACGGAAGAATTATCGCCTACGACAAAGCTCGCGGCAAGAAAAAAGCAATGCAGAAAACGCTTGACGAAATGATCGCAAACGCGCAAAACGGCACCGAATACTCGGGAAGATGCTATATAAGTCACTCCGACTGCCCCGAACTTGCAAACGAAATGAAAGACAAAATCACCGCAACTTTCCCCAATCTCAAAGACGTGCCTGTTTTCGATATAGGACCGGTAATCGCGTCGCACTGCGGTCCCGGAACGGTAGCCGTCTACTTTATCGGAAACGAACGCGTAAAATAATTCCGCGCAGACAAACAGTTTCCGCCCCCTTTCGGGCAGACACAACCAAGACTCTCTCCCTCATAGCGCCGCCGCGTTTTTCCTCACTCATTTCCGCGGCGACGCAAAAAGCGCTCCGACTTTACCATTCTACTCCTTTTTTGTCGGTGCGCTTTTATTGTTTTAAATGATCTTAAGTTTGCATTTTAGCCGAATTTGCGGGTTAAGCGAGTAAATCGGCTTAATCCGTCCTTCTTCGCGTGTATTTTGAAAAATAAGCTAAAAGAAAAACGAATTATTTTTGCAGTCAACAAAAAAGATCGGAACGGAAGTCCGTCCGACCTTTTTTGTTTTTAGATTAATTTAACTCAATAGTAAGTTTTGGCACGTTATTATCAAAAACCCAATCACTGCCGAACCCCAAAGTATTTCTATACCAAGTAGCCGTTGCATTCGTTGATAATTGCTCAATTTGAGCCCCGTCAATTTCGGTAATCGTAGTTTTTGCGCCTTCGGTTTCAGTTCCCTGAGCATTGAGATACGTACAATCTGCAGAAATCGTAGCAGAATCTAAATAATAAAGTTTCCCCAATTTATCGGTATCGGCAACGTATGCGCAAATCTTTCCTATCAATGCAGATGCCACAACGCCGTTTTCACGTACCGTAGGAGCAACTTGCACATTTATGGTTCCTGCATAAACCGAAGCGGTCACGCCTCCGCTTACACCGTAACGACTTAAAATATTACAAATTCCTCCGGCGCGAGCATTACCTGTTGCATCAACTACGATCTCCGTAGACGAATAAGTTCTGGTAAGCGTCTCACCCCCGACGACACCGGCAATGCCGCCTACGAATATTTGATTTTTTACGCTTTGAGCATTAGACAAATTAGCCGTATTTGTAACGCACTTTACGGTAAGCTTTCCGGCAGTTTTAATATCGTTAATAGGTGCGTAGGCAGCGCCGACTGCTTGTCCGGCAAAAAGACTTACTTTATTTGTCGACGTAACCGTTAAAGCTTCACCGGCGTAACAATCAGAAATCAAAAGTTTTTCCATATCGGCTTCCTTTCCAGTAAACATACCGTGCAAGCCTACAACACCGCCGACGTACATTCCCGACTGCGGATAATTTCCGTCACAAGCGTCGGTTACCGTGATTACAACCGAAGAATTAACGGCTTTAACCACTCCCATATTAAATCCGACTGCCCCGCCAACCAAATAATTCAGATAATGAATGGATACGTTTTTGCCGGATAAAGCGTTCATATTTCCGGTTACTTTGCAATTCTCAACCAAGCCGTAATTGGTTCCGGCTATCGCTCCGAACGAAAGGCGGGAGTCACTTTGTTGCTCGTAAGTTTTAATCGTCATATTGACGTTCAACGTAAGATTCTTAACGATTCCGCTCGCGCTTATTTCGCAGAATAATCCTATTCCTTTATCTCCGGTTTGCTCCATTCTTCCCGTTGAGGTAGAAAAACGAACTCCTGATATTTTATAATTTTTACCGTCAAGCGTTCCGGAGAAACTTGCTATCGGAGTCCATTCGGAGCTAAGCGTTATATCTTTAGTAAGATAGTATTCATCCGAGGGATTATCGGCTATCGCACGCAATTCCCCTTCTGTGGAGATCGGTGTGCCGTTTAACATCTTAAACGTCGCTACCGCAGTCGTATTTTTCGTTATTTTCGTTAACGTATACTCTGCCACAGAATAATCGTTACCGTCAATAGTCCACTTAACGAAATCATAACCGATATTAGCTACGGCTTTTATGATTACGGTATCCTCGATCGTTGCTTTGATCGTAGTTGTCGACACTCCGTTAATCGTAAATCTGCCGTAAGCACTTTGGCCGTCTTTAGCCTTTAACGTAATCGTATATTCAATAGGTTTCCAGGCAGCCCAAAGAGTAAGCGACGAACCAGAAACGTCCGGAACAGATGCGCATACGCCGTTTTCATCGGAAACGATCGTTGCTCCGTTTGCCGAAGTTGCCCATCCTATAAAGG
>CAKQJJ010000086.1 GCA_934247335.1 uncultured Clostridia bacterium
GCCCAGAGCGAGCAAAAAAGCTTTCGCGGGTACGGACCGGAAAGCGGGTACGACTTTTGTAAAAAAGCAATCGCGGATTACTACAAGCGTTCGTTCGGGGCGGAGATAAACCCGGGCGACATATTCGCGGGAGACGGAGCCAAGAGCGCCATTACGCGCCTTTTTGCCGCAGTAGATTGCGAAATAGTAATTTTCTCGCCCGCGTATCCCGCGTACGCGGACTGCGCTTTAAGCCTGGGCAAAAAAATAAAAATAATAGAAAGAAGCGCCGCGGACGGCTTTATTCCGCTCCCGTACGGACTAACGAACAAGCCGCGCCTTATAGTTTTATGTTCGCCCGACAATCCCACCGGAACGGCGATCGGAAGAGAAATAATGACGGAATGGCTGGCTTTCTGCAAAAAAAGCGGCTCGGTGATTATGTTCGACGCGGCGTACGAGCGCTTTTGTTTTTCGCCCGATAAAGCGCGTTCGGTGTACGAAACGGACGGAATGCAAGACTACGCGGTGGAGATAGGCAGTCTTAGCAAGTCGGCGTGTTTTACGGGGCTTAGGGCGGGTTGGACCATTATCCCGGAAGGAGTTTCCGGCGGGCTGCTTAAAAAAACGTACGAGCGAATGCTGTCTTGCGGATACAACGGGCTTGCCTACGTCGTGCAGAAAGCTGCCGCCGCGGCTTTGTCCGAAGAGGGCGAGCGCGAAAGCGCGTCGTTTGCGGGTAAAATTCTCGCGGCTGCGGAAAAGCTTGCCTGCCCGCTCGAAAAATGCGGCTTTACGGTGTTCGGCGGCTCGTATTCGCCCTATCTGTGGGTAAAAAAGCCCGACTTTATGAAAAAAACGGACGCGTTCGATTTCTTTCTCGACGAATTGGGAATAGTCGTAACTCCCGGCTCGGGATTCGGGCGCGAATGGGACAATTATTTCCGCCTGTCCGCGCTGGGTGGCGAAGAAAAAGCGGAAGAGGCGGCAAAGCGAATAAAAGAATATTTCGTGCGGACAAAACTTTGACTTTTTTTACCCGAAATGGTATAATAATTACGAAAATGCCCGTCCGATTTTATTAAAGGACGGCAAAGCTTGCGGCTTCGGAGGAAATTCGACGTGAACAACAGAGAAAGAATGTTCAAAGGACTTGTGTACGACCCGTCGGCTGGCGACATAATGTCCGATCAGAGAAAATATAACGAAATACTTTACGATTACAACGCAACCCGTCCGTCGGAAATAGAAAAACGCCACGAAATTCTTAAAAAACTGCTCGGATCCATGGGTAAAAACACCTATATCGAGCCGCCGCTCCACGCAAATTGGGGCTGCCATACTCACGTGGGCGACAATTTCTATTCAAATTTCAATCTCACGCTGGTGGACGACGCGGATATAACCATAGGCGACAACGTTATGTGCGCGCCAAACGTGGTCATTGCAACCGCCGGTCACCCGATACTTCCGTCGCTTCGCATTAAGGCGATGCAGTACAATATTCCCGTTCGTATCGGCAACAACGTGTGGCTGGGCGCAGGCGTAATAGTTCTTCCGGGCGTCACTATCGGCGACAACACGGTTATAGGCGCCGGCAGCGTGGTAACGCGCGATATTCCCGCAAACTGCGTGGCGTACGGCAACCCTTGCAAAGTCGTCCGTCCCATTTCCGATCACGACAAAAAATACTATTTCCGTGACCGTGAAATAGATTTCGACGTGGAATAAAAAGCAATCGGCGTTAAAATAAAAATCTTTTCTGTACAGGAGAAAATCATGCCCGATACTTCAATCAAATTATGCGACGTCGTCTTTCCCGACCCGATTATTCCGGCAAGCCGGACGGTGGGTTACGGCTACGACGCGGTGGGTATTCCAGATATAAACAAGCTGTCTTCGATAGTTCTGCCCGGCGTTACCATGAAGCCGGACGAGCGCGAAACCGAGCGTATCGAAAATTATAAAACGGCTTCCGTTCTGGAAACCGATTATTTCACCAATCCCGGCGTTTACCGCGTTCAGGAAGAGCGCTTGCCGGTGCTTAAAGAGCGCTGCGACAGAAAAGCTTTCGCCTCGGTGGGCGGCTCTACGATAGAAGAATACGTCAAAGTTGCCGAAATACTGGACAGGAGCGACGCCGTAGGCTTTCTCGAACTGGATTCGTCCTGCCGTAACCGCGACAATTCGGGCATAAGATTCGGGCAGAACGCGACTTCGCTTTATAAAATAATCAACGAGGTAAAGTACCGCGTGCGCAAGCCCGTGTTTGCAAAGCTGTGCCCCACGGTTACCAATATCCGAGATATGGCGCAGGCGGCTCAGGACGGCGGAGCGGAAGGAATAGTAATCCCCGGCACGCGTTTCGGAACCGATATCGACCTTACGACCAAAAAGCCGGTTTTTTCCTGCGATTGCAGATACGATTCGTACGAATTAAAGCCCGTCGTCATGCGCGACGTTTTCGAGGCGTTCGACGCGGTGGGGCTTATTATCGTTTCGTGCGGCGGAGTCAATTGCGCCGAAGACGCGCTTAAAATGATTGCCGCGGGCGCTTCGCTCGTGCAGATAGACGAGGCGGTAATGCTCGACCCGTCGGTTTTGGGCAGAATTTCCGCACGCCTGCCCGAAGTTATGGAAAAGTGCGGAATAGAAAAAATCAAAGATTTCGTGGGCGCGGCTCACAGATAAAAGGCTCGCCGTTCGCGGCGGCAAGTATGCGCCGCGCGATTTGCCTCGTGCCGTCTACGTTTTTAAGCTTTTGCATGTTCGTGCAAAGGCTTTTTTGATTTTGTTCCACGCTTTCGACTGCCGACAAAAGATTATCCGAAAGATATTCGCCGTCCGGCAGAACTTCTATACAGCCTTTTTTTGAAAAATACGCGGCGTTGTCCAGCTGATCGCCGCGGCTTATTCCCTTTGGAAGAGGGATACACAAAGTCGGCTTTCTAAGCGCCATCAGCTCGAACAGCGAATTGGATCCTCCGCGCGACACGACGATATCCGCAAGCGCGAAATAATTGCCTATGTCGGGCAAAAATTCTTTTTCGACAAAGCCCGGAATCCCGCTTTTACGCGCGTTGCCCGCTCCCGTAACTAAAATAACGTCGTACTTTCTGCATAAAGCGGCGGCGTTTTCCCGCACCGCCTCGCATATGCTTCGGGCGCCAAGCGATCCGCCGAAAGCCAGTAAAACTTTTCTTTTCCCCGAAAACCCGCATTCGCGCGCGGCTGCATATTCGTCGCCGCAGTACAGTTCGCGCCGTATAGGAGAGCCGGTACATTCGGCTTTTTTGCTTTTTATGCAGTCGAACGAAGTAAACATGACGTCGCACTTTCCGCCCGAAAGCCTGTTTGCAAGCCCAGGCGTGCAGTCGCTCTCGTGCAGAATAAGCGGAACCTTTTTCGGCTTGGCGAGAGATACGGGAAGAGAAACGTATCCGCCCTTGGAAAAAATTACGTCGGGCTTTATTTCGCGCAGAACCTTTTTCGCTTCGCTCACGCATTTCATCAGCTTGAACGGCACCGCAAAGGTCGAAAACGACAGCTTGCGAACCAGCTTGACGCACGGTATTTCGTGATAAATAACGCCCGTTCGTCCGGTCAGTTTTTTCTCCATTCCGCCCGAGCCGATATAGTGAATTTCGTTTCCGTCAAGATACGGAATAAGCGCGAGATTGGGTATTACGTGACCCGCCGTTCCGCCGCCCGTCAAAACTATTTTTTTCATATAAAAATACTCTCCGCAACATATTGTGTCTGCACTTTTTAAAGTTATTCGTCCGCACGTTCCGTATATGCCTTTTTGCGGCTATAAATTGCGTAAAAAACGCTTTTTGCCCGTCAAAGCCTTGAAAAATTTATCTAAATATGGTATAATATAAAAGCGAAACTACCCTATATAGGAGAAATCAATGGCAAAGGAATACAAAGCGGAAAATATACGCGTGCTGGAAGGTCTGGACGCCGTTCGTCTGCGCCCCGGTATGTATATCGGAACGACCAGCGTCAAAGGTCTGCACCATATTCTGTGGGAAATAGTGGACAACAGTATGGACGAAATAGCCAACGGCTACGGCGACACCATACGCGTCAAATTGTACGAGGACGGCTCGGCTTCGGTTGAGGACAACGGAAGAGGAATCCCCGTCGATATTCACCCCGTGCAAAAGGTCAGCGGCGTGGAAGTCGTGTTCACTCAGCTGCACGCGGGCGGAAAGTTCGACAGCAGCAACTACGCGCACTCGGGCGGTCTGCACGGCGTGGGCGCTTCGGTCACCAACGCTCTTTCGCGCAGTCTGCACGTCGAAGTATACAAAAACAAAAAAATCTACGCAATGGACTTTGAAAGCGTGGACGACGGCAAGGGCAACGTTAAAGGCGGCGTGGTTAAAAACCACCTCGAAGTAGTGGGCAAAACCGACAAAACGGGTACGTTCGTGCGTTTCTATCCCGACGACCGCATTTTCGAAACGGTGAAATTCAACACCGACACCATTTCCAAACGCCTTAAAGAACTCGCTTTTCTCAATAAAGGCGTGCATATAATTTTAGAAGACGAACGCGTTCCCATGGGCAACGGTCATCTCGTGCGCGAATACTGCTACGAAGGCGGTATCGTCGATTTCGTCAAGTATCTGGACGAAACCAAGGTGGCAGCGTTCGATCCGCCCATTTATTTCGAGGGCGAAAAGGACGGAATAGACCTCGAAGTCGCGTTTCAGTACACCGATGCGTACACCGAAAATTTCTTCTCGTACGTCAATAACATCCCCACCAGCGAAGGCGGAACTCACGAAACCGGCTTTAAGGGCGCGCTTACCAAAGTTCTGAACGACGCCGCGCGCAATATGGGGCTTCTGAAAGAAAAGGACGAAAATCTTCTGGGCGACGACTACCGCGAGGGAATAACCGTCGTTTTGTCGGTCAAGATGAACAACGTCCAGTTTGAAGGGCAAACCAAAACCAAGCTGGGAAATTCCGAGGCAAAAACCGCCTGCGACGCCATCACTACCGAACAACTCACCGCGTTTTTCAAAAAGAACAAGGGCGTTGCGGAAATAATACTCAAAAAAGCGTTGCTCGCCGCAAAAGTGCGCGAAGCCGCAAGAAGAGAAAAAGAACTGGTCCGCCAGAAAAACAGCATCGACAGCTTCAATACGATAGGAAAACTCAAAAACTGCACGGGTAAAAAGCCCGAACTAAACGAACTGTTCATCGTCGAGGGTAACTCGGCAGGCGGCACCTGTACTCAGGCAAGAAACCGCGCCTATCAGGCTATTCTGCCCCTTCGCGGCAAACCGCTCAATGCCGAGAAAAAGCGTATCGATCAGGTGCTTGCAAACGAAGAAATCCGCACCATTATTTCCGCTCTCGGAGCGGGCATAGGCGACAGTTTCAACGTGGACAACTTAAAGTATCACAAAGTGGTAATTCTGTCCGATGCCGATCAGGACGGTATGCATATACGCTGCATACTGCTCACCTTTTTCTATCGCTATATGCGCGAGCTTATCACGCAGGGACACGTGTACATAGGTATGCCGCCGCTGTACCGCATATCCAAAAAGGACAAAACCGAATATCTTTACACCGACGAAGAGTTGGAAAAGAAGAAAAAAGAGTACGGTAAAGCGGAAATTCAGCGTTATAAAGGCTTGGGCGAAATGAACGCCGAACAGCTTTGGCAAACCACGCTCGACCCCGACAGAAGAGAGATGATTCAGGTTACCATAGAGGAAGCCGCCGAAGCGGAACTGCTCGTTTCCACGCTCATGGGCGACGCGGTAGACCTGCGCAAAGCCTATATCGTCGAGCACGCCAACTTCAACAAGCAGGACAATTTTACCGCAACCAACTGATACGGAGAGAATAAATGGAACACAATTATATAATAAAAACCATGGAAGAGGTCATGCACGAATCCATGATCCCTTATTCCGAATGCGTAATTCTCGACCGTGCTCTGCCGCGCGTGGAGGATGGATTGAAGCCCGTTCAGCGCAGAATTCTGTTCGATATGATGGAACTGGGTCTGACACCCGACAAGCCGTATAAAAAGTGCGCGAGAGTAGTAGGCGACTGCCTTGGTAAATATCATCCGCACGGCGACTCGTCGGTGTATCAGGCGCTCGTCCGTCTTGCTCAGCCCTTCAATATGGGGGCGACGCTCGTGGACGGTCAGGGTAACTTCGGCGACGTGGACGGAAACGGCGCGGCTGCAATGCGTTACAC
>CAKQJJ010000087.1 GCA_934247335.1 uncultured Clostridia bacterium
CAGGCGAAGAAAAAAGAAGCAAAAAAGTCGCCGGTGACTACTACCGCGACTGTGTCCCGGACCCCGCAACGCTTTTTGGGGTAAGTGAGTTGATAAACGCCTGTCCCTACAATTAGAATGATATAGTATGTTCCCAAATAGTGACCTTATATCGTAGGGCGGGGGCTTGCTCCCGCCGCACATTAAAATCGAAACCTTTATTTACTTTAACTCAAAAGTTTTTTGCGTGTCTTTTATCAAAAAATAAGGCTGGGTTTCTCTTAGCAATAAAGGAGAAAACCAACCTTAATTAAAAATATTTACTTTAGCTCAAAAGTTTTTTGCCTACTTTTTTTCAAAAAAGTAGGTCAGAAAAGTTCCGGGATATCGAGCTTGATTTCCTTGCCCTCGTTTGCCGACTGAGCGATTCCGGACAGAATAGCCTGATTGTACAGTATCTGGCTGGTGGGAACGGGCGCGGGAGTGCCGTTCTTCACCGCGTCGAGGAAGGAGCGGATTTTCTTGTCGAACAGGGATACGCCGGGAGTCTGCGGAATGATGGGCACAACCGTTTCGGTCTGCTGACCGCAAACTTCGTGATAAATCTTCATGGGTCCGCCGACGGTGCCGTTCCAGCAATCGGTGGAAGGAATACGCAGTCCGCCCTTGGTTCCGAGAATAATGGTGTCGCCGGGGGTGTCGATATTCATCGCCCACGCGATACGGAAGTCGAGAATAATGTCGCCTTCAAGACGAATGAACGCAGCCGCGAAATCGTCAACGCCGAACTTCTCGGCATAGTCGTGATGTTCGCCGTAACCGCAGTAGTTGGGGGCTTTTCCGAAGAACGCCGACTTATAGCCCGAAACCGTGAGGGGCTTGGGATATCCGATTGCGTTCAGCACCATATCCAGCGAATAGCAGCCGATGTCCGCAAGCGCGCCCAGTCCCGCAGTCTTGTCTTCAATGAAGGACGTACCGAACGGAGTGGGAATGCCTCTGCGTCTGCCGCCGCCCGTCTGAATATAATAAATTTTGCCCAGTTCGCCGCTTTCGACGATCTTTTTGATCATCTTCATGTTTTCGTCGAGACGGGGCTGGAAGCCGATGGACAGCACTTTGCCGCTCTTTTTCTCGGCTTTGACTATTTCCACCGCTTCGTCGAGCGTTACGCACATGGGCTTTTCGAGCAGAACGTTAAGTCCCGCGTTGAGCGAATCTATGGCGCACACGGCGTGAGTGCGGTTGTAAGTGCAAACGCTTACCGCGTCGAGTTTAAGACTCTTGTCGGCGAGCATTTCCGCATGATCTTTATAGTCGGTTTTTACGTTTTCCAAACCGAATTTTTCAAAAAACGCCTTTGCTTTGCCGGGAATGAGGTCGGCGCCTGCCACGATTTCCACGTCGGGCTGCTTCAAGTAGCTTGCTATATGCGATTCCGCAATCCAGCCCGTTCCGATAATACCGATACGCAATTTTTTGGTTGCGTCCACTTTTTCTTCGGTTTTAGCCGCGTATCTGTACGCGTCAAGACCGTTCACGTTTGCCATTTTCCTTTTATCCTCCGAATTTTCGTTTAGGTTAATTATATGATAGCACCGAATTTTAACTTTTTCTTGTCAAATCGGGCTATTTGTTTCCCAAATATTGACGTTCGGACAAGAGAAAAAGGATAAGGCGAAAATTATCGCTAAACGTTTTCGCGGAAAAATTCGAGATTGCCGCGAATACGCGCGTCGCCGGGTGAGAGCGACAACGCCCTTTCGGCAGCCGAGGCGGCAAGCGGAACGTTCCCTGTTTTATAATATGCAATGGACAGCACGTCGTAGGGGTACGAAGAAAAGCTTTCCGGGTCGTTTAAGTACGAGGCGGACGGCTTTTCTATTTTCAGCGCCTCGCCTATCGCGAAAATAACGCCTTCCCAGTTTTCTTTGCCGTAAAAATATTTTCCGAGAGCTATCCACGGCTCGCGCGAGAACGGGTATTCGCCCGCCGACATAATATAGTTTTTAAGCGCGTTTTTATCGTCGCCCAATCGCGCGTACGCGTTTGCCATGTATCTTCTCGAAGCGCTCCGTTCCTCGTCCCAGCGCGCCGACGGCAGCGAAAGATGACGGGTAAGCTCGCGCACGCATTCGGCGTTCTTGCCGCGGAAATAGTATTCTCTGCCCAGATAAAAACTGTTGCGGTCGTTTTGCGGATCTTCTTTTACCGCCTGTTCGAGAAGAGGAAGGTACTGCGCCCGCGATTTGTCGTCGTCCGGCATGTGAACCAGTTTCGCGCCGGGTATTTCGCACTCGACAAGCGGAACGCCGGGCACGGGCGACACAACCTCGTGCACTATTCCATTCCAGACGAAGCCGTTGCGGCGGTGTATTTTCTTTATATAAAAGGTAATGCCGTCGCCGCCGTTCTCGCTCTGCGACCACGCGTAATAGCACGAAAAAAGATTGGCGCCGGGATTATCCGAAGCCGCTTTTTCCAGTTTCTGCCGCCAGCCGGGCAGAAAAACCTCGTCTATATCCACCGAAACGCAGATATCCGCGTCGTCGGGGACAAGCGAAAGCGCGCGGTTTCGTGCCGTATCGAACCGCCACGGCTGTATTTTTTCGACCTTTACCGTGGCTCCCAGCTTTTCGAGAATTTTTACCGTGTCGTCGTCGGACCCGGTGTCCAGCACGAATACGCCGTCGGCTTCTTTCACCGATTTGTACCACCGCGCGGCAAACTTCTGCTCGTTTTTCGCAATTGCGTACACATATATTTTCATAGTGATTTTTATGCCGCACGCAGCCTGTTGGTTACATTCGGAAGGTTTATTCCGCGTGTATTTATATTTAAAAAGAAAAGCGGCAAAGCAATAAAAACGCCGCGCCGATTGCCGTAAATTTACATAGTAAAACTTTTTGTCAGTTCATTGAATATGATATTCGATGAAAAGTTTGCGTTAAAATAATAGCACAAAATTTTCTTATCGTCAACTAAAATACGCCTGATAAATAAAAATAAATCGAAAAATTTTATGAAATCGAAAAATGATTGACAGAATATGTCGCTAACGGTTCATCGAATATCATATTCAATGAACCGGATCGGGTATTCGGCGTTCGGTTTGCAACCCCGCGCGACAGGGGACGAGAGTCGCAAAAAAAATATATAACAGGAGAGTAAAAAAATGAAAAAGAACAAAGTTCTGCTCGGCGCGGTAGCCGCAATCGCTCTTTGCGTTTGCATGCTCGTCGGAGCAACGTACGCATGGCTTACCGACGAAGTCGTGTCGGGTACCAACGTCGTGAAGTCCGGTAGTCTTACCGTGGGCGTCGAATACACGCTCGACGGCGAAAACTGGGCCGACCTCAACGGTGCCGACGATCTGTTTGAAAACGCAGTGTGGGAGCACGGTTACACCAAGGTTATCGCGCTCAGAGTTACCAACAAGGGCAACGTTGCGCTCAAATTCAACTGGGGTATCAACTACGTCGGCGAAACCAAAGGCGTAAACAAAGCCGGCGAAGAATATTCGCTGTCGCAGTACCTCGAATGCGCTTATTCGCCCGTTCAGGAAGCAACCGACGGCAATATCATCGGTCAGATCCTGCTGCAGATCGCTTTCGATCGCAACGGACAAAAAGCAATCGGCTGGACCAAAAGCACGCTTACCGAAATGAGCGCGGGAATCGAAGGTGCAACGCTTTCTCCCGAACAGTCGGTTTTCGGCATCATGAAGCTGTATATGCCCGAAACGCTCGGTAACGAAGTAAACGCGCGTACTCCCGAAGAAGCCGCAGAAATCAATATGGGCGTTGCGGTAGTAGCAACTCAGGCGCCCGTAGAAAGCGACACTTTCGATCATAAGTACGACGCCGACGCGCTTTTCCCCGACGTTACCGCCGTTTCTTCCGACGAAGAAACCGAAGGCGCTCTTACCGAAGATACCGCGGTAATCAAAGTCGCGCTCACCAAAGACGTTACGTTTGACGTTAAGCCCTACGATCAGAAGCCCATGGGCGGCGAAAGCACCAAGCTTATCGTAATCGAAGGCAACGGACACAAACTCACTTTCAACAACACCAACAGCGACTGGAACAATATCACTTGGGGCAGCGCAAAACTCATCATTAAAAACGCTACCATCGACAACAGCGGATACAACAAGGACGGCGGAACGTGGAACGGTCACAACATCTATTTCAACGGCGACGTCGAACTGGAAAACGTTAAGTTTACCAATGCGGTTGCAATCAGCGGTACCGCAAAGATGACCAACGTTACCATCGAAGACGCAAAGGCAACTCAGGATACCTACATGCTGTGGATCGTAGCAGGCAGCACCGTTACTATGGAAAACTGCACGATTAACGGCAAAAGCACTGCCGGAAAGGCAAACCGAGCAATCGCAATCAAGGATCAGTACGTTTCCGATCCCGGAATGACCACTCTCTCCGTCAAGGGCGGAAAGATTTCGTCCGATAAGTATGCGGCTGTTCTGGTTACTTCCGCAGGCGGCGCTAAGATCACGATGAGCGGCGTTGACGTTTCCGCAACTCAGGATACCGAAAACGCAGTATGGTACGACGGCAACGGCGAAAATATTACCGTTACCGGTTGCACCAAAAAGGCAAGATAAGCACACCACCTTAAAGGAAAAATGTGATATTCTGCTTGTTTCCCGGAAAAATTTCTTTCCCTCGGAAACGGCAAAATCGTCGTTCGTTTGACGCGGGCGGCGATTTTTTTATACGGCGAAGCGGACAATGCAAGGCTTACTCTTTTTCGGGTAAAAGGTTTTGCCGCAACGCCCGTTTCACGGCAATATCATATTAGTTTAAATAAGTTTTTTTGCTTGCAAAACGTTGCCTTTTGTGCTAAAATGTAATAACTTTCGATTTGTACGCACAGGAGTGAGAATTATGGCGGAGAAAGTTCGGAAAAAACACGAAATAGACATGACGGAGGGCAAACTTTTTCCAAAGATTTTTGCGTTTGCCGTTCCGCTTATTCTTACTGCGGTGTTGCAGCTTTTGTTCAATTCGGCGGATATGATAGTCGTCGGCAAATTCGTCAGCAACGACGCCGTGGGAGCGGTGGGTTCGACGGGTTCGCTCAACGCGCTGCTCACCAACTTTGCGATAGGTCTGTCGGTGGGCGCGGGCGTAGTGCTTGCCGGCGCGTTCGGGGCAAAGAACGCCGAGTACGGCGACACCGTTTTGCATACGTCCATGGTTGTAAGCGTAATCGCCGGCGTAATTTTCGGAGCGGTGGGCTTTTTCGTCGCTCGGCCTTTGCTGGGAGTTATGGGTACGCCTTCCGTTCAGCTTGACGACGCCGCTACCTATCTCGAAATAATCTGCCTCGGCTGTCCCTTTTCCATGGTGTACAACTTCGGCGCGTCCATGCTGCGCGCAACCGGCGACACCAAGCGCCCGCTTATCTATCTTACCGTAGCCGGCGTAATAAACATTATCGTAAACGTCGTAACCGTGGTTTGCTTCCGTATGGGCGTATCCGGCGTTGCCATCGCAACCATTTTCAGCCAGGCGATTTCCGCAATCCTCGTCGTTATCACTCTTCTTAAAAACAAGGGCTTTATTCGCCTGTCCTTCAAAAAACTTAAAATAAACGGCAGAGCGCTGGGCGAAATTATGCGCCTCGGCATCCCCACGGGACTTCAAAGCACGCTTTTCAACATTTCCAACGTTTTGTTGCAGTCGGCGGTAAACAGCTTCGGCAGCGACGTTGTAAACGGCTGTTCGCTCGCCTCGCAGATAGAAGGTTACGTCTACGCCATTATGTCCAGCATAAGTGCAACCGCCCTTACCGCGGTGGGGCAAAACTACGGCGCTCACGACTACAAGCGCATACGCCGCTGCGTATGGATATGCGTCGCGTTCGTTACCGTTGCGGGCATAATCGCCGGCGGCATCGCGATCGGATTCCACACGCCGCTCTGCGAAATATTCATGAACGGCAACGAGTCGCCCGAGGATACGCAAAAAATTCTCTCGTACGCCTTTGAAAAGCTGGTCATAATCGCCGGCACCTATTTCCTCGACGGAATAATGGAAGTGGTTACTTATTCTCTGCGTGGCATCGGCTATTCCATAACGTCAATGCTTATAGTGCTCGTCGGAACGTGCGCTTTCCGTATTCTGTGGATATTCGGCATATTCCCGCTGTACAGGCAG
>CAKQJJ010000088.1 GCA_934247335.1 uncultured Clostridia bacterium
GTTCTGGTTTCGTCGCCTGACGAGAAAAAGAAAAATTTAACGAAAGCCGTCGGCGGATGGTTGCTGTTTGCCGCGCTCGCGGTGATTGTATGTTATTCGATTGCATCGGCTATTTTGTGGGTATACAATACCGTTATACTATCGAGAAGCGGTATTACGCTTTTCAACGACGCTTTCACTTTAAAGATATTGTTGAGTGCGACAAGCGTAACGTTCGGCGTGATAGCGATAGTGTGGTTTTTCAAAATCAAAAGCGGCGGCACGGATAAAAAGTTTTTCCTGCTTTTTTCGCTTGCGGTTTCGTTCTTTGCGACAGCCACGTTAAACGAGGCAAATATATTGGTTAACGATATTAAATACAAATCGCTTGGCGGGTATGTCGTCTTTCCGATGCTTAGGTTCTGCGTAGGCGGATTGACGCTTGCCGGTTGCATTATGCGCGCGCTCGGAACAAAACGCGACGATGAAGGAAAATCCTTTTTCTTCCGCGGAATTCTTTGTCCGATAGCGGCGTTTCTCGCGTTCGAGGCGACTTCTTTTTACGGCAACGCGCTTACGTCGTGGCTCTTAACCGTTTATTATTCGCGGTGGGTCAGTATTTTTGCTTCGGTTATTAACTACGCTTTAATCTTTTTCCTGATTTTCTCGCTTTTAACGCAGAACAGAGCAAAAGCCGGTTGCTTTCCGATCATTATGAGCGCGATCGTCATGTCGATCACGTCGCTGGAAATATCGCTCAACGTCGCGAAGCACATAGATAATCTTGCGGCGACTTTGTCGTCGGCGACGTTCTGGGTAAACGTATACGCTTTGGCGCTTTACGAAATAGCGTTCGTTTTGTCGATAATCAATCTTTCCGCTCGCTCGCGCTACGAAAAATCACTTAAAAAGGGCTATTACTTCGACTTTGTAGAAAAGGAAAGCGAATCGGCGGAAGCGACGTCGGATTAAAGCCATAACGGAAAGATTTTGTTTTTTCGTGGAAAACGTCGCAATAGCGTTGGTAGCCGAAAAGTTCCGGAAAAAACCAACCGTTCGTTAAAAAACGGAACGAAAAACCTGATTTCAAACGAAAAAAGCCGTGCGGAACGAAAACTTCGTGCGGCTTTTTTGCGTGGGGGGGATTTAATTGCTTTTTTCCGTCGGTTGTGATATAATGGCGACAATGCGCCGCAGAGAACGCGGCAAAAGGAGTAAATAATGGAAAGCGAAGTTCTGGTTTCGTCGCCTGACGAGAAAAAGAAAAATTTAACGAAAGCCGTCGGCGGATGGTTGCTGTTTGCCGCGCTTGCGATAGCACTCGTAATTTCACTCGTGGAGTTTTTCACATCGGCTAAAAACATTTTCGGGGTACTTTCAAGAGGCAACGGTTACGTTTTGAGATACTTTTTGCCGTTTTTGGAAGAGGGGGCAGCCGTAGTATTTTGTATTCTTGCAATAATAAAGTTTTTTGCCAAGAAGCGCGACGTCGCTGATAAAACGGTTTTCACGCTGTTTGCGTTTGCCGTATCGTTCTTTGCGGCAAGCACCGTAAACGCCGGATACAGACTGGCGTACGTAATAGATCGCACCATACAAAACGGCGGCGGTTTCGACTATTATCTCAGCGCTTTCGGAAAATTCGACAGCCTTATCGTACCGATTTTAAGGTTGTGCGCCGGTATTTTAACGCTCGTCGGTTGCCTGCTTTGCATGCTCGCTGCCAAAAGCCAAAATGAAGGAAAAGCCGGGACGGCGCAGCGCGTTCTTTGCCCCGTGGGAGCTTTTCTGGCGTATGCGGCGATTTCTTTCGTCGGAATTCAGCCCGCGGCGCTTTACGACGGCAGTATGCTTTCGCTTTCGTTGTGCGTAGACGCTCAGCTCGTTTTGGGATTGTCGTACTTTTTCGCTGTTTTTGCGCCGCTTATGCAGACGGTGAAAAAGGCGGGCAGCCTTAGTATAATAACGAGCGCAATCGCGCTTTTACTGCAATTCGCAACCGTTTTGCAGGCGATTATAAAGTCCGTAAAAGACGGCGGCGCGCTTTTGAATTCGGTTGTGTTTGTCATGCAATTCGTATCCTTATTGCTTTTTGCGGCTTCGCTGGCACTGGCGATAGTAAATCTTTCAAGTCGTGGCAAGAGAGAAAAAGAACTCGGGAAAAACGATTCGGTAAAAGAATAAAAAGACAAAGAATAAAAAGTAAAAGAGCGGGCTTTTGCTCGCTGTGAAAAACGTAAAAATCAAAGCGCGCCAAGGCGGTATTATCTGTCTTTCGGCGCGTTTTTTCGTACTCTTTTGATGAAAAATGACGGCGCAAACGGAACGAGCGCGGACAGCGCGGCGACTGCGCACGACAATGCCGCCGACAGCAGCGGAGGACAGGACAAAAACAAGTTTTTGGCGACGCTTAAAGAAAGTGCAAACAGTCCCGTCGACAGCGCGGGAAGGCGATATTTCGTCAGGTTTATCCCGGGTTTTAACGCGATTGCGCCTACCACGGAAATAACCGCGGCAGTGACCGCCGAAGACAGAACCTGAGCCAGAACCGCGCCTTCCGTGTCAAACGCGGACGTGCATATCGCGCATGCCGCGACGCGGAAAATTCCGCCCGAAATTCGTATCGCGGCTACGGCAGTCGTTTTGCCGGAAGAGTGAAAAAGTGTGGTGAACGCCTGTGTTATCGCGGCAAAAAACGCCCCGAATGCGCCGATTTTTATAAGAGAAACCGCAAGTTCGGCATGCTCGGCGGACAGCGACGGGAACAACGCCGAGATTATTTCGTCGGACAAAAAGTACAGCGAAAAGGCAATTATAAGCCCTGCGAAAAAATAAGTTCCGAACACGACGGAAAAATCTTTTTTATTCTTTTTTGCCGATAAAACGGGCAGAAAATAGGAGTACGCCGCCGCGTATACCGACGAGGGGAGTGATAAGACCGAACCCGCCGCGCCTTCCTTTACTCCGTACAGCGAGGCGGCTTGCGCGCGGGAGAAAGTGCGGCACAAAATTCCCGGTACGATAAAGCTGTCGGCAAGCGCGCACAGAGGGGTTATTATGCCGGTCAAAGCTACCGGCAGGCTTTTTAAGTATATTCTCTTTACCGCGGCTTTGTCGCATACGTCTTCTTTGTCGCCGGAAGCTTTGAAAAACGACAAAAGCGCGAAAATAAGAGCGGCGCTTTCCGCGGCAAGCGTTCCGAGCGCGGCAAAAGGTGCGATAAAACGAGGCGAAATCAGTCCGCCCGCCACCGCAAGAGCGGGCGCGATTATCGCTTTTACCGCCTGAGAAATAAATTCTGCGAATGCCGACCGCACGAACGCCCGCTTTCCAAGCAAAGTTCCGCGTATAACCGAATACGCCGCGCATATAACTACGGACGGGCAAAGCGAACGGTAAACGCCCGCAGCTTCCGGTAAATTCTGCGCCTTAGCTATTGCCCCCGCCAGAAAGAATACGAGCGCCGCCGGAATAAGCGCGGTGATAATTTCGATAAGCGCCAGAAGGGCTATCGTTTTGCGGGAGATAACTCCGTTTTCTTCGGCTACGAACGCCGATACGCACGAGCATATTCCGCCCGACGTCAGCGCGACTATAAGCCCGTACAGCGGAAACGCCGCAAAGTATAATCCGGCTCCGCTTGCCCCGAGCGCGCCCGACAGAGGTATTTTTCCTATTCCCGCCGCAGCCTTCCCGGCTACCGAGATCAGGGCGGCGACGAGAAGAGTCGTCCTGCCCGAAAACTTCTTTTTCATCGGGCGTAGTATGTTCGTTAAACGCAAAATTAGTGACCGCGCAGGCAAAATAGTCGGTTTTTTGTCTTCCGATAATAAAATTTACCTAAACAAGGCGTTAAAGAAGAAAAAAAGTCTTGATTTTTTCGCCGCAATAGGCTATAATAGTACGTAATCAAACCAACGAGAGGCAAAAAGATAATGTTAGACATCAGATTTATCGTAGAAAACGCCCAGGCGGTTAAAGACGCTATGGCAACCCGCAGCGGAACTTACGACGTCGACAAGGTCGTAACGCTGGACAAGCGCCGCCGCGAAATCATCAGCGAAGTTGAGGCGCTCAAAGCCGACCGCAACAAGGTAACTGCGGAAATCGCAAAGATAAAAAGAGAAGGCGGCAACGCCGACGCGCTCATCGCCGAGCAGAAAACCGACGGCGACAGAATTAAAGCTCTGGACGCCGAACTTTCCACCGTGTCGGCTGACCTTCGTATGGCTGCTCTGTCGGTTCCCAATATTCCCGACAAGAGCGTTCCCGTCGGCAAGGACGACAGCGAAAACGTAGAACAGCGCAGATTCATGGAACCCACCAAGTTCGATTTCGAGCCCAAGGCTCACTGGGATATCGGCGCCGACCTCAATATTCTCGATCCCGCAACCGCAGCCAAAATCACCGGCGCGCGTTTCACCGTTTATCGCGGACTGGGAGCAAGACTGGAGCGTGCCGTGTACAACTTCATGCTGGACACTCACACCGCAAACGGCTACACCGAAATTTTCCCGCCCTATATGGTAAACCGCGACAGCATGACCGGAACCGGACAGCTGCCCAAATTCGAGGACGACGCGTTCTCGCTTAAAAATTACGACTATTTTCTTATCCCCACCGCCGAAGTGCCCGTAACCAACATGCTGCGCGGCGACGTGGTGGACGCAAAAGACCTGCCCATTCATTACTGCGCGTACACCGCTTGCTTCCGTGCGGAAGCCGGCAGCGCGGGAAGAGATACCCGCGGTCTTATCCGTCAGCATCAGTTCAATAAGGTTGAGCTTGTAAAGTTCACCATGCCCGAAGACAGCTGGAACGAACTCGAAGACCTCACTCACGAAGCCGAAAAAATTCTGCAACTTTTAAAGCTTCCGTACAGAGTGGTTTGCCTGTGCACCGGCGACCTCGGATTCAGCTCGGCAAAGACGTACGACATCGAAGTGTGGATGCCTTCTTACGGCAGATACGTCGAAATTTCGTCCTGCTCCAACTTCGTGGACTATCAGGCGAGAAGAATGAACATCAAGTACAAAAAGGACGGCAAAACCGGATTTTTGCACACGCTCAACGGCTCGGGTCTGGCGGTCGGCAGAACGGTCGCAGCCATTCTCGAAAACTACCAGAACGCCGACGGCACCGTAACCGTTCCCGAAGCGCTGGTTAAGTACATGGGCACCGATATCATTAAATAAATTACGTAAAACCAAAGAGGAGGCGTCGGAGATTTGAAGTCCATAATATCTTTTCTTACTTTCATAGTGGAAGGAATAGCACGGGCGGCTGTGTTTTTGCTGTCCACGCTCGGACTGTGGATTCCGGCGCTTTTTTGCGTGCTTTTTTTCCTGGTTTGTGCGATAACCGGAACTCCGTTTTCGGAGGTTATGGGCGTGTTTTTCGTGGGACTTACGCTGTCGCTGCTGTTGTCGATAGGCATATCGGTGGCGCAGGTTCTGAAAAAGAAGGACAAAAAACGCCTCGAACGCTCGGCAGACGCTCCCAAATCGCTTAAAAAGAAGAAAAAATCCAAAAAAGACGACGGCGATGACAGCGGATATTTTGCCACTCCCAACATAGTGGGCGGAGCTTCCGGCGGGTACGGCTATCCGCAGCAGGGTTACGGCGAACAGTATTATCCTCAGCCCGGCTACCCTCAGCAGCCTGCCTATCCGCCTCAGTACCCGCAACAAAATTACGGACAGTATCCGCAGCAGGGCTATGCTCCCGTTTACCCTCAGCAGCCCGCCTATCCGCCTCAACAAAATTATCCGCAGTACCCGCAGCCCGCGCAGCAGAATACGCCGCAAAATAGTTACGGACAAAGCGGCTACTCGCAGTCAGCCGGCTATCAGAGCGGAAACAATTTTGCCTCTTATTCGCAAAACGAACAAAAAGAGGACGATGCGGGAAGCGCTTACGAACAAGCTAAAAAGAGCATGAACCGCGAGTTTTTCGGCTACGATTCGCCCGGAAAGAAGGACGATATGCCGTCGTACAACGACTTAAAACCCAAGGAAAGCGCGTTTGACAACTTTTCCGAGCAGCCCCTCGGCGTGTTCCGCACCCGCTCGGATCCGCGAGTTATAATTTACGAATATCGCGACAGATACGAGTATTTCTATAAAAACGATCGCGGCGGACTGGACTA
>CAKQJJ010000089.1 GCA_934247335.1 uncultured Clostridia bacterium
GTGCTGATGCGTCCAGACTTGAACTGGTGACCTCTTCGTTACCAACGAAGTAGTCGCCCGCCGTCGGCTTGTCCAATAAGAAACCCGATGAGCAGCCTATCTTCGAAGGATCCCCCGTGAGTGACGTCACGACGGCGGAATGCTCGCCACGCTCGCCGCTCAGGGTAAAACGCCGCTTCTTTTTGCCAAAAACGGGGAGCTCGTGGGCATCATCGCCGTCGCCGACGAGGTAAAGCCCACGAGCGCCGAGGCAATCCGAGCGCTCGCGAGTCTGGGCACTCGCTCCGTGATGCTCACCGGCGACAACGCCGTCACCGCGCAGGCGATTGCGCGCACGGTGGAAATCGATGAAGCCTCCGTTGTCGCAGACGTGATGCCCGCCGACAAAGAGCGCCATGTGCGCGAACTGCAGAAAGCGGGCCGCTGCGTTGCCATGGTGGGCGACGGAATCAATGACTCCCCCGCCCTCGCCCGCGCCGATGGGATCGGCGCTTCCTGAGGGCTTGCGCGGGCGGCAAAGATACGATATAATGAGTGTGAGATCAGAACATCATTTCGGAGGTTTTTCATGCTGCCTGCTGTCTTTGCCGATCGGATGCGCCGCCTGCTGGGCGCGGAATTCGACGCGTTTCTCGCGGCCTACGACCGTCCGCGCAACACCGCCCTGCGGCGCAACCCCGCGCTGACTGGTCCGGCGCTGCCGCAGTTCTGCGGCGAACGCGTCGCTTGGGAGCCGAACGGCTTCTATCTGCTGCCGGACACGCGTCCGGGGCTTTCGCCCCTGCATGACGCCGGGCTGTTTTATTTGCAAGAGCCGAGCGCCATGGCGCCCGCGCGCCTGCTGGACGCGCAGCCGGGGGAGCGCGTGCTCGATCTTTGCGCCGCGCCGGGCGGAAAAACCATTCAGGCGGCAGGCAGAGTGCGCGAGCTTATTTCAAACGAAGTGGACGATAAACGCGCCCGCACGCTTGCCGGGAACGTGGCTCGCATGGGACTTAAAAACGTTGCCGTGTGCAGCGCTTTTCCCGATAAACTTAAAGATTATTTTCCCGAATATTTCGACGCCGTGATATGCGACGTGCCGTGTTCGGGAGAGGGCATGCTGAGAAAGGAGCAGCAAGCCGCGCTTAATTGGAGCGAGGAAAACGTGCTGGGCTGCGCGGCGCGCCAGAGAGAAATACTTATTTCCGCAGATAAAATGCTGCGCCCGGGCGGCAAGCTTATTTATTCCACTTGCACTTTCGCTCCGGAAGAGGACGAAAATCAGATTGAATTTCTCGTAAAAGAGCTTGGTTACGAGCTTTTCCCGCCGGACGACTGCGTTTTGCCGTATTCGTCCGCAGGAATTGCCGAGGGCGGGCTTAACCCCGGATATATGAGAAGAGTATATCCGCATCACGGCGTGGGAGAAGGGCAGTTTTTCGCAATTCTTCGCAAAGACGGCGAAGATTTTGCCCGCAAACAGTTCAAAAGCGTTAAATGCGAAAAAATAAAGGCGGCGGAAGAGTTTTTCGATAAATTCACGACCGAAAAACCCGCTTATTTTGCGCTCGGCGACAATATCATCATGCCGTCGGTCGCGCTCCCAAAGCCTATGCCGTACATGCTGACGCGCGGCATAAAGCTTGGCGAAATAACCGGCAATCGCTTCGTGCCTTCTCACGAGATGTTTTCTTCGCTGTGGAACAAAGTTAAAAACGGCGTAGAAGTCGATCTTCCGACAGCAATGAAATATCTGCGCGGCGAAGAAATTCTGTGCGACGAAAAAGGCTGGTGCGTCGTTTCGTATAAAGGCGTTCCGCTCGGCGGCGGAAAAGCGTCGGACGGCGTGCTTAAAAATCATTATCCCAAGGGCTTGCGTAACGTATAAAAAATCGGAAAAACGCGCATACTTGTTTTATGAAAAACAAGCTTAAAAGCATTTGCGAAAAAATTAAAAACGCGTTTAAGAGCAAAACAGACCCGGACGGAAGTTATACCGGCAACGCCGAAAACGGCGACAAACCCACTCAGGACGCCGACGATTTGTAACAAAATATATAATAAAGACGGCAAAAACGGCTAATCGCTTGATTAAAGCCGTTTTTTGTGTTATAATTTTATTATGAAAGACGTTACGAGAAGAATAATAGCGTGGATAGGTCTGGTTTTCATGACGGCGTTTATCGCGCTTATGATAACCAGCTTTTTCAACGCCGACTTGTTGTGGGGCAGAATTGTGTACGTTGCGCTTGCCTGCCTTATCGTGGGACTCGTGCTTTTTGCCATGATTTATTTCGACAATAAAGAGCGCCGCGCCAAACAGCAAGCCGAAGACGAAGAAAAGGCTCGCCGTGCCGAAAATAAGCGTAAGCGCGAGCAGAATCAGGCGAAAATCGCCGAGCAAAACGCAAAAGAACAAAGCGAGGAGAACCCCGACGGAGCAAGCGAAAACGCTCCTCAACCGGATAGCGAGCCAGCCGAGCAAAAGGCTTTGGACGACGATAAAGCGGATAAATAGGGCTTTTTCAGGCGCTTTTTTTGCTTCTGCCGCGAATAAGAGCTGCAATCGACATTGCAAACAACAATGCCGCAAAGCATAAAAACCACACCGAAAATCCGTTTATATACGATAGCGCAAGCATAAATCCCGCCGCGGGAATAAGCCGCTTGCAGTTTTCCGCACGCACGGTCGAATCGAAAAAAGCCGCCAGCCTTTTGAAAAAGCCCGGTTTGTCTGCTTCGGGAAGCTGCCCGAGCTTTTCGATCAAGCCGCAAAACGTGCCGAAATCGATTATTTTCAGATTGTTCCCCGCTTTTTCGGCGTGAAAAACCGCGTTATCCGCAAGAGAAGAGGCAACGAGCAGCGTTTTTTTCTTTGCCGCAAGCGAGTACGCTATCGCCGCATTTGCCGCAAGCGCGTCGGGCTTTAAGTAAAAGCGGACGTCGAATTTTTCGGTTACTATTCCGGATCCCGAAAGCGTGCAATCGTATTTTTTGCGGAAAAAATCAAGAAAATATTCCGCGGCTTCCCGGCTCGTTTTGTAATAAAAAATCGGCAGCAAATACGAATAATCGCGCGGCTTTCGTTTGCCCTCGCGCAGCTTTATCGGAAGCGCGACCAGCGAAAACGCAAGCGCCACAGCAGCCGAATACAGCGTCGGCTTGTCCTTGATCCAAAAACTTAAAATAAAATACGCTGTGAAAAACACTGTCAAAACGCCTAAATAGCGGTCTAAAATATCGGATATTTTTATATTCATACGATAATTATCGCCCGAAAAACGGGTGTAAATACGAGAAAAATTCATGAAAACAGAAATTTTTGTTCCGACAAAAGAAAATTACGAAAAATGCGGCAAACTTATCCGCGAAGGCGAACTGGTTGCCTTTCCCACCGAAACGGTGTACGGCTTGGGCGCAAACGCACTCAACCCCGAAGCGGTTAAAAAAGTCTATCTCGCGAAAGGCAGACCGAGCGATAATCCGCTTATCGTTCACATCGCTTCGCCCGACGATATCGACAAGGTGGCACGCTCGGTTCCGGATAAAGCAAGACTGGTAATAGAAAAATTCATGCCGGGATCGGTAACCGTCGTGATGCCCAAACGCCCCGAAATTCCCGACTGCGTAACCGGAGGACTGGACACGGTTGCCGTGCGCATGCCGATTCACCCCGTAGCGCTCGAATTTATACGCGCCTGCGGCGTTCCGATCTGCGCTCCCAGCGCAAATACGAGCACTCGCCCCAGCCCCACGCTCGCTTCGCACGTGTACGACGACCTCGGAGGAAAAATAGCCGCCATTTTAGACGGAGGAGCATGTTCGGTGGGCGTCGAATCGACGGTAATCGACTTCGTTGGCGACACTCCGCGCCTTCTGCGCGCCGGAGGAATGCCGCTCGAACCGCTCGAAGAAGTCATCGGCAAAATTCAGCGCGAGGTTAAAAGCGACAAGCCGCTTTGCCCCGGAATGAAATACAAACATTATGCCCCCACGTGCGACGTCACGGTGGTTATGCCGGGCGAAACGCAGCAGCAAAAAACGACGGATTTATACGACAAGCTTGTATCCGAAGGCAAAAAAACGGTTATATTATCGCTTGCCGGTCATATTCCCGTATACGGCGACAGAAATATTTTCAACGTCGGAGCGGACAGCCGCGAATACGCCCACAACCTGTTTTCGCTTCTTCGCGAGTGCGATAAAGAGGGATTCGACGCGGCGATTGCGGAAGGCGTAACCGACGAAGGCTACGGCTTGTCGGTAATGAACCGCGTGTGTAAGTCCGCGGGCGGAAAAATAATAGAATAAAATTTACAAAAGGAGATAAACTCAATGAAAATCGCTATTGCGTGCGATCACGCAGCACCGGCACTTAAAGCAAAAGTCGCCGAACACCTTAAAAGTCAGGGCTACGAAGTAATCGACTTCGGAACGAATACCGCGGATTCCGTAGACTATCCCGACTACGCCATTAAAGTAGCCGAAGCGGTTGCCGGGAAACAAGCCGACCTCGGTATTCTCATCTGCGGAACCGGCATAGGCATGACCATTGCCGCAAACAAGGTTAAAGGCATTCGCTGCGCGCTTTGCTCGGACACTTTTTCCGCTCACGCCACGCGCGAACACAACGACGCCAATATTCTCGCGTTCGGCGAAAGAGTGGTGGGCGAAGGACTTGCTCTCGACATCGTGGACACCTTTGTCAAAACCGAATTTTCCAACGCTCCCCGCCATATCGCAAGAATAAACAAGATTACGGCTATCGAGCAAAAATATTTCAAATAAAAAGCGTAAACTGCGGTTTTTTTGCCCCAAAACGTTTGATTCGGAGCAAAAATTATGCTATAATTATTAACGGCTGAGCGCTATGGCGGCGTTCAACCTTTAATACGTGAAAAAATTTAATTTAAGGAGATTAAATAAATGGCACACAAGTATGTTTATTTGTTTACCGAAGGTAACGCAAAAATGCGTGAACTTTTGGGCGGCAAAGGCGCAAACCTTGCGGAAATGACCAACATCGGTCTTCCCGTTCCCCAGGGCTTCACTATTTCCACCGAAGCTTGCACTCAGTACTACGAGGACGGAAAGCAGATCAATTCCGAAATTCAGGCGCAGATCATGGAATACATCGAAAAGATGGAAAAGATCACCGGCAAGAAGTTCGGCGACCTCGAAAATCCTCTTCTCGTTTCCGTTCGTTCGGGCGCAAGAGCATCCATGCCGGGCATGATGGACACCATCCTCAACCTCGGATTGAACGAGCAGGTCGTAGAAGTGCTTGCGAAGAAGTCCGGTAACCCCAGATGGGCTTGGGACTGCTACAGAAGATTTATTCAGATGTTCTCCGACGTCGTTATGGAAGTCGGCAAGAAATATTTTGAAGCTCTCATCGACAAGATGAAGGAAAAGAAGGGCGTAACCTACGACGTCGAACTCACCGCCGAAGATCTTAAAGAACTGGCAACCGAGTTCAAAGCCGAATACAAGGAAAAGATCGGCAAGGACTTCCCCTCCGATCCGAAGGAACAGCTCTTTGAAGCTATCAAAGCCGTATTCAGAAGCTGGGACAACCCCCGTGCAAACATTTACAGAATGGACCACGACATTCCTTACAGCTGGGGTACCGCTGTAAACGTTCAGATGATGGCATTCGGCAACATGGGCGACGATTGCGGTACCGGCGTTGCGTTCACCCGTAACCCTGCTACCGGCGAACCCGGACTTATGGGCGAATTCCTTATGAACGCTCAGGGCGAAGACGTCGTTGCAGGCGTTCGTACTCCTATGCCCATCTCCAAGATGGCTGAAGTATTGCCCGAAGTTTACAACCAGTTCCTCGAAGTTTGCAAAACTCTCGAAAACCATTACAGAGATATGCAGGATATGGAGTTCACCATCGAACAGGGCAAACTCTATATGCTCCAGACCAGAAACGGTAAGCGTACCGCTGCCGCTGCTATCCGTATCGCTTGCGACCTCATCGACGAGGGCATGATCACCGAGCAGGAAGCTCTGCTCCAGATCGACGCAAAGACTTTGGATATGCTTCTGCATCCCACTTTCGACGCTAAGGCGCTTAAAGACGCCGACAAGAACAATGT
>CAKQJJ010000090.1 GCA_934247335.1 uncultured Clostridia bacterium
CCTAACTCTTGACTCATGTACTCTTTTACCTCCATAATCAACTCCTCGGGAGTTGACGCACCTGCTGTTATTCCGATAACATCATTAGTGCTAAATTTGATTTTATATAAGTCGTCCAAACTTTCTACTAAATAAACATCGCTAAGCCCTGCGGCCGTTTCCATCAGCTTGCGGGTATTGGAACTGTTTCCGCTGCCGATTACCAAAACCTTGGTACATATGCGAGAAATATTTTCTGCGTCATTTTGCCGACTGATAGTAGTATAGCAAATTGTGTTAAATATTTCAACTGTTTTGAACGGTAGTTTGCGAATTTTTTTTAAAATCCTCAAATATTTTTCCAATAAGTAGGTGGTTTGGGTAACAAAACACACTTTTTCAAAGCCAATAAGCGCTTCGACCGCGCTTTCGTCGTCGACTATCGAAGCGGTATTTTCGCACCAGCCGTTTGTTCCTTCCACTTCCGGATGCCCGGCTTTTCCGATAATCGCGATATGATAGCCGTCAAGATAATACTTATAAACTATATCGTGGATTTTTTTTACGAACGGGCAAGTGGCGTCGATAACTTCGATTCCGAGCTCGTTTGCCTTATCGAAGAAATCTTTTCCTGCTCCGTGCGAGCGGACGATTACTTTTTTTCCTACGCACTCGGATATGTCGTTTACCGCCATCACGCCTTTTTTGGCAAGCTTATCGACGACTATTTTGTTATGAATAAGTTCGCCGTACGTAACCGTGTTTTTCCCGGCGTTGTTATAAGCGGCTTCTACCGCGCGTTTTACGCCGCTGCAAAAACCGCAATACTTTGAAACGATGTACCTCACGCTGTTTCACCCAATAGTTTTTTAAGCGATTTCTCCGCTTTTACGGCGTCTTTTTTGAGCTTTTTCCCGCACTTGGATTTGTTGTAAAAAACGTAATCGTTCAGATCTTTCTGAGCTTTAAGCATATGCTCTTCGATTATGTCCGAAGCTTCTTTAAGCAGCGCCGCGTCCGCGCGTTTGCCGTAAAATTGACTCAGCGAGAACGACTTTCCCACCCAAAGATAATTACGTCTGAAAAGTTTTGCTTTTTCGTAAATCATTACGGGAACGACGTCCGCCTTGCCTTTGATGGCAAACAGCGCAGCGCCCTCTTTGATCTGTCCGAGCATAGTGCCTTTTCTGTTACGCGTTCCTTCCGGAAAAATGGACAAGCCGTAGCCCTTTTGCATAACGCCGAGTATTTTTTTCATTGCGGAAAGATCGGCTTTACCGCGGTCGATATAAATAGCTCCCACCGAAGCGAGGCACGCTCCGATAAACTTATTTTTACTGAGTTCTTTTTTTGCCACGGTGTAGCGGAATCCCGGCAGATTTGACAGCTGCATGACGATATCGGCTGCGCTTAAATGATTGCCCACCGCAATTACTTTGCCTTTCGGCATGTTTTTTCTTCCGATGATTTTAACGGGATAGAGTAAACGAAGCGGCAAATACGTGATTATTTTCATCAGGTAGAAAAACCACTTCATTATTTGTTCCTCACGATTGAAATTATTTTTTCGCAAACTTCGTCGATCGTCATTCCGGTGGTGTCCACTTCGGTCGCGTCGTCCGCTTTTTTAAGCGGAGCAAGCGCACGATGAGAGTCGTTGTAATCGCGCTTTTCGATATCGCTACGAACCTCTTCCTTTTTCACGTTTTCGCCGCGTGCGATAAGCTCTTTATATCTTCTTTCGGCGCGTTCGTCAACGCTTGCGGTGAGAAAAATCTTGACGTCGGCGTTGGGCAGAACGAACGTTCCGATATCTCTTCCGTCCAGAATAGTATCGGTTTTCTTCGCCATTGCGCGCTGCATTTCCACCATTGCGTAACGAACGACCGGAACCGCGGAGATATCGCTTGCCATGCGCGAAATTTCGGGAAGTCGAATTTCTTTGGAAACGTTTTCGCCGTCTAGATAAACGGCAGTCGCGCCGTCCTCGTTTTTAAGCTCGACTTCGGTATTTTTCAGCATTTCTTCGATTTTTTTCTGCTCCGAGCACGCGATATTGTTGCGCTTGGCTTTCAGCCCTACCGCGCGGTACATGGCGCCAGTGTCGATATATACGAGGTTCAGCTGTTTTGCGATAAGTTTTGCTATCGTGCTTTTTCCTGCTCCGGCAGGTCCGTCAATTGCTATTATCATAATAACTCTCCCGCGCGCATTCCGGCAACGTATCCGGTTGCAAACGCTATTTGTAAATTAAATCCGCCGGTCAAAGCGTCGACGTCCAGCATTTCCCCCGCGAAATAAATTCCGGGAACAAGCTTACTTTCCATGGTTTTAGGGTTAACCTCACTTAAATCGACGCCGCCCGCAGTCACTATTCCGAGTTCGGTTTTATCGAGCGACGAAACGGTGAAATTCAAGCTTTTCATACTTTCTCCGATAGTTTCGCGCTCTTTACGCGTTATCGAGTTTACAGGCTTGTTTCCGTCGATTTTCGTGTATCGCACGAAATAATCGATTAGTTTTGCCGGAAGCAAATCGCCGAGCGCGTTTTTGTATTGCTTGTTTTTGTACTTGTCGAAATCGGACAAAATTCGCAAGTCGAGTTTTTCACGCGACAGCGCCGGCTTTAAATCGATTGAAAGCTTTGCGCCTTTTAAGTCGAACTTATTTATTTGGCTGCTGAGCGACAAAATTATTGGCCCCGACACGCCCTTGGATGTAAAAAGCATTTCGCCGAATTCGGAAAAACTTTTGCCCGAAACCGAAATGGTTGCGTTTACGTTTTTCAGCGATAAGCCTTCGAGCGAGCAAACGTTGTCTTTAAGCAGTATCGGAACGAGTGCGGCTCTCGGCGGCACGATTTTGTGTCCGAAAGATTTTGCAAACGCGTAACCGTCGCCGGTTGAACCGGTTGCAGGATAACTTACTCCGCCGCAGGCAAGAATAACCCTGTCGAATTTTTCAGCCGAAATATCGGTGACGACGACAAAATAATCGTCTTCTTGCCTTATTTTAAGCACTTTTTCAAAGCAAACGCGAACGCCTTCGCGGTCGATTGCGCGTTTCAATGCCTTTATAACGTCGCTTGATTTGTCCGACTGCGGAAAAACGCGGTTACCTCGCTCGACTTTGGTTTCGACGCCGTTATTTTCGAGAAATTCTACCGTTTTCCGAGGCGGAAACGCATAAATAGCTCCGTACATGAATTTCTTGCCGTTTACAACGTTTTCGAGAAATTCGGGCGGCTCGCACATATTGGTAACGTTACAGCGACCTTTTCCGGTTATATAAATTTTTTTTCCGACTTTTTCGTTTTTTTCGTACAAAACGACGTCGGCTGTCTTTGCCGCGGTCGCCGCGGACATAAGACCGGCAGCGCCTGCTCCGACAACAGCAATTCTCATAAAATACCGCCTAATACCGTAAATACTTACGAGCCGTAATCAGCCCGTAAGTATTGCGTTAATCTGGTTTGATTCAGAAAGGATGAACCTGACTGTCCTTGTTGTAAATGGTAGTGTCTACACCTTTGTTCTTTGCTATTCTGCGCTTGAAGAAAGGAATTGCAAGCTGCGGGAACAGCGCATACGTCAGAACGTCTTCGTCGCTTTCCGCATATTCTTTGATTTCTTCGCGCAGTTTTCCGAGCTCGGGCTTAATAAGGTCGGCAGGTCTGCAAGTAATTCGCTTTCCTCCCTGCAAAATCTTGTCGATAATTTCCTGCGAAGGCTCGACGGGCAGTTTGCCGTATTCGCCGGCAACCACTCCGCGCGTTTCTTTGGTGACCATCTTGTATCTTTCGCCGGAAAGAACGTTTAAAACCGCCTGAGTTCCGACTATCTGGCTGGAAGGCGTTACGAGCGGCGGATAACCGAGGTCTTTTCTCACTCTCGGAACTTCTTCCAGAACTTCGAGCAGTCTGTCGGAAGCACCCTGCTGAGCAAGCTGGCTTATAAGGTTGGAAAGCATTCCGCCGGGCACCTGATAAATAAGCGCGTTGACGTCCACTTTAAGCACTTTCGGACTTAAAAATCCGTCTTTCTGCAATCTGTCGGCGACTTTTCTGAAATATACCGTAAGTTCGTTTAAGGCATTGAGATCGAGACCGGTATCGTACTTGGTCCCTTTGAGCGTAGCTACGAGCGATTCGGTTGCAGGCTGGCTGGTTCCGTTTCCGAGAGGCGACAGCGCGGTATCGACGATATCGCAACCCGCTTCGATCGCTTTTAAGTTGACCATATCGCCCGTACCTGCGGTGTTGTGCGTGTGCAGATGAACCATGGTTTCGGGTTTAAGCTCTTTTTTAAGACGAGAAACCAGTTCGTACGCGGTGTACGGCAACAACAGGTTTGCCATATCTTTAATACAGATAATGTCGGCACCCATGTCTTCGAGCTGCTTGGCAAGATCCACGAAATAATCGACATTGTGAACCGGGCTGGTGGTGTAGCAAAGCGCCACTTCCGCCGTTCCGCCGTATTTTTTAGTGCTTTCAACAGCCTGTTTAATGTTTCTGACGTCGTTGAGCGCGTCGAAAATTCTGATTATGTCTATACCGTTTTCAATCGATTTTTTGCAGAACAGATCCACGACGTCGTCGGCGTAGTGTTTATATCCCAAAAGGTTCTGTCCGCGAAGCAACATCTGAAGTTTGGTGTTGGGAAGCGCTTTGCGAAGAGCGCGCAGTCTTTCCCACGGATCTTCGTTGAGGTAACGCAGACACGCGTCGAACGTAGCGCCGCCCCAGACTTCCAGCGCATAATAACCGATTTTATCCAATTTATCCGCAACCGGCAGCATTTCGTCCAGTCTCATGCGGGTTGCAGCCTGCGACTGATGCGCGTCGCGCAGAATGGTATCCATTATTTTAACCATATTAGTTTTATCTCCTTATAAAACGATTACGCAAACAATGCGAGGAACACGCCCGCAGCGACCGCCGAGCCGATAACTCCGGCAACGTTGGGTCCCATTGCATGCATAAGCAAATAGTTGTCGGGGCACTCTTCCTGTCCCACTTTTTGCGCTACTCTTGCCGCCATAGGGACAGCCGATACGCCGGCACTTCCGATAAGCGGATTGATCTTTTTTTTCGAGAACAGATTGATAACCTGCGCGGTAAGCAATCCGCCGACAGTTCCGCAACTGAATGCCACCAGCCCCATTGCGATTATGCCCAGCGTCTGCGCGGTAAGGAATGTTCCGCCCTGAGCCTTGGTTCCAACGATAAGTCCGAGGAAAATCGTAACGATATTCATCAGTTCGTTGCTTGCCGTTTTAACCAGACGCTCGACACAAAGACTTTCTTTCATGAAGTTACCCAGCATCAGCATTCCGAGAAGCGGCAACGCGTCGGGAAGCAGCACGCCTACGATAAGCGTAACCACGATCGGGAACACGAGCTTTTCCTTTTTTGAAACCGGACGCAGATCGTCCATACGAATTTTACGCTGTTCTTTTGTTGTCAGCAATTTCATAAAGAAAGGCTGAATTATCGGGATCAGCGCCATATAAGAATACGCTGCTATCGCTATTGCGGACAGCAAATGCGGAGCAAGTTTCTGCGTGACGTATATAGCCGTAGGTCCGTCCGCGCCGCCGATAATACCGATTGCGGAAGATTCGCCCGCGTTGAATCCGAGCGCTCTCGCGCCGAAAAACGCAAGGAACACGCCCAACTGCGCGCCGGCGCCCATGAGCAAGCTCTTGGGATTTGCGATAAGCGGACCGAAGTCGGTCATAGCGCCTATTCCGAGGAATATTATAGGCGGGAAAATTACGTACTGAACGCCCATTCCGAGATAGTGAAAAAGTCCGTAACTTACCGAACGCGGCTGAATAAGTTCGCCCGCTTCGGTGAGATACCGCCCGGCGTTTTCACCCGTTCCGACAATGCACTTTACGAGTCCGACCATTCCGTCTTTATCCAGATCCAAGCCGCTTAAAACTTCCTGAACCTGAATATCGCTGAGTTCGTGGTCGACGCCGTAAAGAACCTCGTACGAACCCGGGATATTTATTATAAACATACCGAAGGCAATGGGAAGCAAAAGCAGCGGCTCGAAGCCCTTGACGATGGCAAGATAAAAC
>CAKQJJ010000091.1 GCA_934247335.1 uncultured Clostridia bacterium
TAAAATATTACTGCGAATTTGTCAAGCAAAAAGTTGCATTTTTTTTTCGGATAATGTATACTGTAATCGTGCTATACGTCAAGAAAGTTTTGTATTATATGTTCAGGCATTTCCCGAGAGTGATTTTGCCCGTCATACCCAGCGCCGTGTTGCTGGGCATATTTTACCGTCAGTCGCGCACTCTGACGTTTATCCGCGATTACGGACAGGCTGCCGACGTTTCGATAGGCGGAGTGTTCCGCATGCTGTTCCAGCCGAGCCCGGTGTATTATTTCGTGCTTATTCCGGCGTTTTTCGTCGCGGTCAGCTTTTCTTGCAGTTTTTTGCTTACGATGGTGTACAAGCATTTCCGAACGGGGAAACTTTCGGTTCGCATGCCCATGAGCAACGTTAACCACGGACTGGAATCGGTAATGCCCACGGTGGCAATAATAATGGTAACCCTGCTTGTGTATAAAGCTTTGTTTGCATGCGTCGTATCGCTTTTGTCGGAAATATTCGTGCCGGACGGACATCCGGGCGGAGCCATGACTGCAATAGTCACCGTTCTCGGAATAGCGACGTACGTAATCGTGATTTATTTTGCAATGTACCCGCTCATGACTTCGTCGCTTATGCTTGTTTACGGCTACACGTTCAAAGACGCGATAAGCGAAGCGCTTCGTGCAGGCGGAAAAGACGACCGCGGAGCCGTGGTGATAGGGTATTCGTTTCCGTTTATTTTCAATCTGATAGTTTCGTATATCATGATGGCCGTTGCCGCGCCGTTGCCGGTAGTTGCCGTCGCGGACGTGCTTATTCAGCTGTTTTCGGTTACGTATCTTACGCTGTTTTCCATAATATCCGTGTTTACGCAGCAGAAAATCGAACGCGTCGATCTTAAAAAACTGTACTGAGAGAGGAGGATTTCCGTGCCGATTAAAAATTCGCTGAAAATATTCGCCTCGAAGTTTTCGATGGTTTATTCGATACTTTTGTATCTTGTCATCGCCACCGTCGTACTCGCAAGCGTAAGCGTGTTTGCGCTTATTCCCGTTTATCGTTTTCTCGAAGCGGAAGGCGTTACGTCAAAAGCGGGAGACGTGATTACGAAATTCGTGATCAACGGTTATAGTTCCGAGCTTTTCGAGCAGACGGTCGAATGTCTCGAAAAAATCGACGAAGTTATGCGCACGAGAAGCGATCTCGTCGTTTTAACCGCGTTGTATTTCACGCTGTTCATCGGCGTGTTCTGCCGTCTCGTATACGGCATGCTCGAACTTCCCATGCTTAAAAAAATCAAAGGCGCGATGAGCGACAACGCCGACTACGGCTTTATAGGTTTGTACGTTTCGTGCTTCGGAAAATCGTTCGTCTTTTCGCTGTGCAAAATAATGCTTAAAATACTTGCGGACGCGATAGTGCTTTTCGGAGTATTGCTTTTGTCCGAAGTGCTGATGTTTTCGTCTGCGAAAGTGTTTATTCCGTTTATCGACTGCATAATTCTCGTGGCGTACTTCACGTTTTCGCATTGTATTACGGCATGTTGGGGCGCCTCGGTGGCAACTGACGGAAGAAGCTTGTTCGGATCGCTGAAACTTTCGTGGAAAATGTTCTTTTCCGACTCCGCACGCGTTTACGGGACTTTCGTCATAACGGCGTTTTTGCTGCTCGGAATAAATTTCTTTATCGCAAGATATACGTTCGGCGCGGGAATAATAATTTCCTTGCCGGTCAGCATTTATCTCGTGTACATTTTCGATATGACGTATTTTTACACCAAACGAGGCTATCGCTATTACGTTTCCGGAGAAATAGCGGGAGAAGAAAGATAGGATTTTTGTTACACCGGTTGACGACTTACGGAGGAAAAAATGAAAAATAAAAATATTACCGATAAAAAAGAAGAAATCGCGTCCGCCGACATTGCGGCTCTCGCAAAAAAAATAGAAGCGCTCGACGCGAGAATAGACGGCTTTTGCCAGAAAACCATAAAGGAAAACGAACAGCTTACGCAAACGGTAAAAACGCTTGCGGACGCAATCGAACTGCTTTGTAAAAAGAACGAAATGCTTTGTTCAAACGTCGAAAAACTTCGCGATCAGATGTTTACGCTCGGAATGGCGGAAGTCAACGAAAACGGCGAGGTTAAAAACGAAAGCTATCACAATCTCATTCTCGACGAAACCTGCGCTCTTCGCGCCGACGTGGATAAGCTGAAAACCGAAATGGTAAATCTGCAAGAACAAAACGGAAAGCTTTCGGTCGTGTCCGAAACCGATAAAAAGGTTGAAAAGCTGCTTTTCACCGTGGGGGAAGTTATGACGGCGGTAGACGACGTAAAAGCGGGCTTGGAGCTTCGCACGCTCAACGAAGAAGAACCCAATACGGAAGGAACTCTCAAAAGCAAAGATCAGCTTACTAAGTCCATCGACGAACTTAAAAAAGAACTTTCTAAAATTGCCAGCGACTTTTCGGCGTAATCGAAAACTTAAATCGCCGCCGCTTATATTGCCGCGCGGTAACATACGGAAAATTAAAACCATAGTATGTAGTAATCCACGAAAGGAACTACCGCTATGGTTTTATTTTTTACCGCATTGTCTGTCAGTATAGACGCGTACGCAGCCGGATTCGCTTACGGAATGACCAAAAAACTCGGCTTTTTCGGCGCCGTTTACGCAGGAATTATTACCTTTTTCGCTTGCCTTACGGCAGGCCTTTTCCGCGCGTTTTTTTCGCGTAACGCTGCTCTCGTAAATTTCGTAAGCGGACTGGTTCTTGTCGTGCTCGGCGTAAAATATATGCTGGGAAAGGCGTTTGAAAAAACTCCCGGCAATGAAAAAAGCGTCGAATACGATTTGACGGCGCTCGGTTTTTTCGTCAGCGCAGACGCCGCGTTTGCCTGCCTTGCCATGAGCGAAAACGCTTTGACGTGCGCTTTTCTTACGAGCGTTTTTCACGCCGCGTTTTTATATTTCGGAGCCGTGACGGCAAAACCGTCGCGCATTTTCGGCGACCTCACTTTTTTGTCGGGCGCCTTTTTGTTTTTACTCGGAATAAAACGTTCGGTGGTATAAATAGAAATAATAAGTGTTTAATCGAAGTCTGATAAGTTTGAATTAAGGAGAAATCGTATGGAAACTATTGTCGAAAACGAAAGATTGGTTATAAACGGAAAACGTTCGCTTACGGGCGAAATCGAACTTCCGGCGGCTAAAAACGCAGTGCTTCCGATGCTTGCGGCAGCGGTGATGAGCGAGGCGGAAATAGTAATCAGAAATTGTCGTCCGCTGTCCGACGTAAACAAAATGCTGGAAATAATACGGCATCTCGGCGGCAAGGCATACTTTTCGGGCGGCGACATAATTATAAACTGTAAATACGCCAAACCCAAAAAGATTGACGAAAAGTTTACCGGGGAAATACGATCGTCCGTGTTCCTGCTCGGGCCGCTGCTCGCTAAGTTCGGGTGCTCGGAACTCAGTTATCCGGGCGGCTGCGAAATAGGGCTTCGCCCGATAGATTTACATATCGACGGATTGAAAAGACTGGGCGTTTCCGTCAGAGAGTGCGGCGGCAGTATCTATTGCGACGGCAAAAACATGAAAGCCGGCGATGTTTGCCTGGATTTTCCCAGCGTGGGCGCAACCGAAAATCTCATCATGGCAAGCGTCTTTCTCGAAGGCAACACGGTTATAAGAAACGCTGCCAAAGAACCCGAGATACGCGATCTTGCAGGCTTTATAAACATGCTGGGCGGAAAAGTTTACGGCGCCGGAACCGATACCGTATGCGTTCAGGGCGTAAAAAAAATCATGGGCGGCATATACAGACCGGTGCCGGACAGAATAGTAGCGGGAACCGTAATTGCAGCCGGCGCGGTCTGCGGCGGAAAAATACGTCTTACAAATTATTGCGAACGCGACTTAAAAGCGGTTGAGGCAAAATATCGTCAGGCGGGAGCAAAAATCTCGCACGAAAAAAACGCCGCGTCGTTCGAGTTCCGAGGACGTATAAAATCGGTCCGTAAAACCGAAACGCAGCCGTTTCCCGGATTTCCCACCGACATGCAGCCTATTTTTACTTCTTCGATGTGCTTTGCTTCAGGAACGGCGATAGTGGTGGAAAATCTTTTTGAAAGCAGGTTCCGCTACGTCGGTCAGCTGATAAAAACCGGCGCGGACGTAACCGTAAAAGACAGGGTTGCCATAATTCGCGGCAAAGCGGGCTTGCACGGCTGCGTAATGAAAGCCGAGGACCTTCGCGGCGGCGCCGCGCTGATTGTCGCCGCGCTCGGAGCCGAGGGAGAAAGCGTTATTACCGGCATTCGCCATGTAGATCGCGGATATTACCGGATAGAAGATATATTTTTGTCGTTGGGCGCGGATATCGCAAGAATAAAGCCAGTTCGGCAAGAATAATGAGATTAGAGTAAAAAAATTGTTGCATTATGCGGCGTTTTCTGATATAATGTACATATTAAGGTGTAATATGAAAAGTAAAAAAACTTTGGTTCTCTTCCTCATATTATGTTTTTTGACGATACTGATAGTGGTCGGTAGCGTACTTTTTTCCGTGAAAACGGTTGTCGGGTATTGCTACAATGCCGACGATTCCACGCTCAACGCTCAGGTCGTGGACTCGGCTCAGATCAAACTTAAAAAAGGTACTAATATTTTTCTCGTAAGAGAGAAAGACATAATAGAAGAAGTGGAATCGACAATTCCCAATATAAAAGTAATAAACGTAGAAAGACGGTTCCCGTCGGACGTCTACATAAACTATATAAAAATTTACGAGTACTTCGTCGTAAACAGCGGCTCGGACTATTTGTACGTTTCAAACGAATGCAAAATCCTTCGCAAAACGTCGTCGTCCGCCTCGGATGCGCGTATAAAACTTTTGTTTTCCGGCGATCCGGATTCAAAGACCGAAGGACAGTATCTGTTTAACGAAAGTTCCCCGTATTACACGATTGCCAACAGCCTTACTGCGTCGCTGTCGAGAGTGGAAAAGTACGATAATCTTATCGAAATGTTCGAGTTTATCGATTTAAGCTACGTCGATAAAAACGAGCTGTTTATAAAGACGAAAACCGGCGCGTTTATCGAAATTCAGCATCCCGAATCCAATATGCTCGGAAAAGTTCAACTTGCCATGAGCATACTCAACAAAAAGGACTTCGATTATAAGTCGAAAGGCACCATAACCGTGTACGATTCCAATAAAAAGATAGCCGGCGTATGGGCGGATAAGGACAAGTATGCCGAGTTTACGGCGCAGGGCTGAAATTTTTTGAAAAATTCGCTTATCGGTATTGACAAACGACGAGAAAAAATATAAAATAGAAATAGTATCTGAAAGGAGAAATTTACGGTAATGACTCAAAATGTTGCTGTTTTGGATATAGGATCAAGTAAGCTGACGGTTTTTATCGGACAGAGAGGTTCGAATAATACCGTTCAGATTAAAGGTATAGGCGAATGTAAGTACGACGGCTATGCGGACGGCGAATGGATAAACAAAGAAAAGCTGCCTGCGGCGGTTGCTACTGCGGTTTCTTCCGCCGAGCAGTCGTCCGGCACGAAAATAAAAACGCTGTACGTAGGAGTGCCAGGCGAATTTTGCATAACCGCGTGCAAGGAAGCCAGCATCAGCTTTGCCAAGCGCCATAAAATCAACGACGCCGACGTGGACAAGCTGTACGGAGCGTGCTCTTTCCCCGAATACGAAAACGAATACGAAGTTATAAACGTTCAGCCGATATCGTTCACCATCGACAATACACGTAAAGTAATGGTCCCGGTGGGACAATACGGAGTTCAGCTTGCGGGATATCTTTCAAACATATTCGCGGAGAAAAAATTCGTCGGTATGTTCGACAGAATAATCACCGACCTCGGAATAGAAGGCGTGGACTACGTTTCCAGCGCGCTTGCCGAATATATGTTGCTTTTCCCCGAAAAGAAACGCGACGAAGGCGTTCTGCTTGCCGACGTCGGATACATTTCCAGTACGCTGTGCCTCGGAAAAGGCGACGGACTGCTTGACATGAAAAGCTTTTCGATGGGCGGCGGATATATAG
>CAKQJJ010000092.1 GCA_934247335.1 uncultured Clostridia bacterium
GAATAATATATTCGGGCAAATCGATGTCCAGAATATTGTAGGTGTGATTTTCGTTACCCAGTCGGTCGTACACCTTTTTCTCGTCCCAGTCTTCGAGGCAGGCTACGAAGTCCACCATTTTGCTAAGTCGTATCGAGCCCGAGCCGTACATTTTTTCGACGTCGATGATGCCCAGCCCTCTGATTTCCATAAGGTGGCGGATTTTGGGCGGGCAGCTACCGACCAGCCTGTCGTTTACTCGCTTTAAGCACACTGCGTCGTCGGCAACAAGGCGATGTCCTCTCTGAATAAGTTCGAGCGCGGATTCCGATTTACCAACGCTGGAATGTCCGACGAGCAGCACTCCCACGCCGTACAAATCGACGAGAACGCCGTGAATGGTTATCGTGGGGGCGAGAAGTTCGTTTAAGTATATCGACAGCTCGTTGACGAACGCGGTGGTACGAAGATTGCTGCGAAGCACCACGCGGTTATATTTAACGGCGGCGTCAACCAGTTCTTTGATGGGTTCGAGCACCGAAGTTATCACAAGGCAGGGAAAATCGTACTTGCAGAAGTTTTCGCACGACACGATACGCTCTTCGGGCGACATATGCAGCAAAAACGAAGTTTCCTGCTCGCCCACTATCTGAACGCGCTCGCTGCTGAAATGCTCGTAGTAGCCGGCAAACTGCAAGCCCGGACGGCTGACGTTGAAAGTTGCCATATGCACTTTTCCGCTGCCTTCGTTTATGACTTCGAGATTAAGGCGCGAACAGAGTTCTTTTACGGTTACGTCGGTTTCGTTTTCGACCAATTCCTTGATTTTTACAGCCATTACTCGTTCTCCGTGAATTTTTCTATTATTTCTTTGATTGCGTCGTGATTATTGTCCGCCTCGCACACGTAATCGGCTGCGTTTTTGGCGGCTACGCACGCGTTTTTAACGGCGCAGCCCAGCCCAGCCGCTTTTATCATGCCCACGTCGTTCAGGTGATCGCCGACGGCAATAGTGTTTTCAAGCACAATGCCGTAATACGCGGCAAGGCGTTTTATTCCGTTTTCCTTTCCTCCGGAAGACGGGACCGCTTCGATATACGTGTCGCTGCTGGTTACGAACTGAACGCCAGGGAATTTTTTTGCGTTTAAGTTTTCAAGCGCGATTTTCTGAATTTTTTCGTCGGGCACTACCATCATTATTTTAAGGCAGTCGAACTTTTCGTTTTTGACGAATTCGGCAAGGTCGCCCACTTCGCGGTCGGTTATGTCGCAGATGCGCATATATTCGTCGGTAATGGGTGTGCGTTTTTCGATTATTACGTTGTCTTTTTCGTAGGTATGGACGTGAAAGCCGCTTTGTTTGGCGAATTTTATTATCTCGTAAGCGGTTTGCCAGTTTATTTTGTCTTCAAAAATCACTTTACCGTTTTTGTCCACGGCAAGACCGCCGTTGAATCCGCAAACGTAAATATCCTGATTTTCGGTGCCGAGAAGTCTGGCTCGCTTTTCCATATTGAGAGTCATTCTTCCGGTTAAAATGACGAATTTACCGCCGCGCGAAACGTAATCGCGCACTGCGCGGACGTTGCCGTCCGATACGGTAAAATCGTCGCCGAGGAGCGTTCCGTCGAAGTCGCTGCAAAAAAGTTGGTATTTCATAAGTAGTACTCTCCCGTATTTTCGTTCCTATTATAGCACTTTTACGCTCGCGTATCAAGCGAAAAGTCAGTCTTTGTGATAAAATTCGTATACCGCGCGCGCCGTTTTCCGATCGATGCCCGGGGTGGATTCGAGAGCGGCAAGCGGAGCTTCTCTTATTTCTTTGACGCTTCCGAACGACTTTAACAGTATTTTTCTGCGGATCTCGCCCACTCCCTCGATATTTTCGAGTTCGCTGCCGTAGCGCTTGGCACGCAGATTGCGGTGATAGGTTATTGCGAAACGGTGCGCCTCGTCGCGTATTCGCTGCATAAGGCGAAGGGCGTAATCGCTGTGATCGAGCACTATCGGTTCGCTCTCGCCGACGAGAAAAATTTCTTCTTCGCGTTTAGCAAGTCCAACCATGGGTATGTCCACGCCCTCCTCGACGAGAATTTCGTGAGCGGCGGAGAGCTGACCTTTGCCGCCGTCCACCACGATGAGGTCGGGACGGTTTTCGGGCGTGAGATGATTGAGGCGGCGCCTGATGGTTTCCGCCATGGAAGCAAAGTCGTTTGCGCCTTCCACCGTTTTGATTTTATAGCGGCGATATTCGCTTTTTTCCGCTTTTCCGTCGATGAACACGACCTGAGAAGAAACTTTGTCCACGCCGCTTATATTTGAAATATCGTAACACTCCATTCTTCTTGCCGACGGAATGCCTATGATTTCGGCAAGGCGTTTTGCCGCGCCCGCCGTCATATCTTGTTCGCGCTTGTTTTTTTCGCGATTTTTCGTAAGATAGTCGAGCGAATTGGCTTTTGCGGTGTCCACCAGTTTTTTGCGCTGACCGATTTTCGGGAAAGTAAGCTCGGTTTTATCGCTGCCTTCGATTGCCGAAAAACATTGTCTTACGGAATCCGTATCCAACTCTTCGGGTAGACAGATTTCGGCGGGCATTTCGCCGTTTAAGTAGTACTGCATCACGAACTGAGTGAATTTTTCGGTTAAATCGGCGTCGAGCGGCGGCAAAAAGTAGTTTTTTACTCCTATCAGCAGGCTTGCGCGTATTATCGCAACGCTGATTACCGTGTCGTCGCCCTCGGACGAATACGAAAACGCGTCGATATCGGTTATCGCTCCGAGATTGGCGATGGTGCGCTCTTTCAGGTTTTTGAGCATATTAAGCTGACCGCGGTAGACTATCGCGCGCTCGAATCTGTCGGCGGCGGCTGCCTTTTCCATTTTGTCTCGGATGACGTTTGCGGCGGTGTTGTCGTAGCCTTTCAGAAATTTCATAACGTTGTCAACGATAACCGCGTAGTCTTCTTTGGCAATATAACCCATGCACGGGGCGCGGCACAGCCCTATGTCGTAATTAAGGCAGGGGCGAGTGCGTTTTTTGAGCGCTTTGGGGCAGGTTCGCATGTTGTACGCCGAACGGATTACGTCCACCACCGCGCCCACGGTTATGCCGTTGAAATACGGTCCGAAGTACTTGGCTCCGTCGCGCTTGTACTTACGGGTAACTTCTATCGTTGGATAATCGACAGACGTGTCGATTTTAATGTACGGGCTGTGTTTGTCGTCTTTAAGCAGAATGTTGTAGTACGGCTTGTACTTGTTTATAAGCGTGGCTTCGAGAGTGAGCGCGTCCTTTTCGCTGAGCGTTATTATATAGTCGAAATCGGCGATATTGTCCACCATTGCCTGAACTTTTGGCGGCTTTTCGGTGTGCTGAAAGTACTGGCGCACTCTGTTTTTAAGTACGACCGCCTTGCCGATATATATTATTTCGCCGCCGGCGTTGCGCATGATGTACACGCCCGGATTTTCGGGCAGATTTTTGATTTTTTCTTTAAGCGTCATTGCTCTTCATCTCCGCAATTCAACCTGCAACCGCAATAATTCTGGCGGTAAATTCCGTATTTTTCGCAAAGAACGCCCGAACGCTTGAAGCCCTCTTTTTTCTTGAAATCGGAATGAAGCCAGCGTGCGCCGCCCTCTTTTTCGTATTTTTCGCCCAGTAAATTTATCAGCTGAGCGTTCTTGTGCGGCGACACCGAAAGCGTGGTTGTAAAAAAGTCAAAACCGCGTTCGCACGCGTATTCGCTCGTTTTCCGTATACGCAAATCCTGGCATACGACGCAGCGTTCTCCGCCCTCGCGGTCGCGCTCGCGCCCGGCAATTGCGGTTAAATACCCGTCGTGTTCGTTTTCGCCGACGACGAGCGGCACGGAAAAAATGCCGGCTACTTTTTCAAGTTCCGACAGGCGTTTTTCATACTCGCCGAGCGGCATGATATTTGGATTATACCAATACAGAGTCACCGAAAAATGCTCGATAACCCGTTCTATCACGCCGAGAGTACACGGTGCGCAGCAGCAATGAAGCAGCAGTTTTTTGCCGTCGTTTTGCTCGGCTTCACGCTCGAATATTTTGTTGTAGTCGATTTTATTCAATGTTTAATCCGTTATAAATTCGCCGTCGAAGTACCGATAAAGCGTTGCCGCGGCAAGAAATTGCGACATGTTTGCGGGCGTAATATCCCCGATTTTCTTCACTTTTTTGCCGTTTTCGGCTGCATAATCGTCTTTTTCGCACATATAGATCGCGCCGTTTATTTCGCGGAACACCTTTTCGCTCCACTCGTCGGCGTTTTTAAACGTGACTTCGGTTACGCGAAAGAGATTTTCGCCCTCGCCGCGATAGCCCGAATACAGCGTGTAATCGAGCTTTTCGATCGTTTTGCTGCCGTCTTCGTAAGTTTTTACGAGAGCGGAAATAAACCGAGCGGGAATTATATAGCTCTGCCCTATTATCGGGCGATCTATCGTTCCGAAATTCTGGTAAAAGCCCATTCCGACAAGATTTCCGTCGTTATCGAAGACGGGACACCCGCTGCTGCCCGCGTTTACGTCCGCAGTTATGCCGACCGCCGGCATGAATTTCCCGTTGAGAAAAGAGCCGTCTTCGTCCTCGCACTTTATCACGGCGTCGTCAATCGAAATTTTGCCGAAAAACGCCGCTATTCCGCTGCCGGCGGAGTTTCCGAAAAGCGTTATTTCGTCGCCGGTTACGGGATCTTTGACGTTCGGTTTATCGGTTTTCAAGTCGTATTTTACTTTGAACACGGCAAGGTCGGCGTTTTCGTCGAAACCGAGAGTGCTTTCGGAAAAGACGAAAGCGGATTTATCGTAAAAGCGAAATCGTGCGCCCGTGATATCCTTTTTCACGACATGCAGACAGGTGACTACCGTGGCGGTGTCGCCGTCGCACTCGTAAATAAAGCCGGTTCCCGTGTTTTGTCCGCACTGAATTTCCACCGCGCGGACGTTTTGCAAAAGCGCTTTATTTTTATCGTTTCCCTGCTTTTTCGGCACGATTTCGTTCAGCAAAAAGCCTGCCGCGGCGAGAATTACCGCGACAAGCAGTGCAATAAGCGAAAGTACGATTGATTTTTTCTTTTCGGTCAATTTTGTTTTTCCTCTTGCGAAGGCGCAGGCTCGCTTGTGCGTTTACGGAGTTCTTCGAGATAAACTTCCTTTTGTTTTGCGCGCAACATTCTTTCGCGATAGCGTATTTCGCGTTTTTCCTTGGCTTTTTTGAACATATCGAACGGGCGTTTTTTTGCCTTGCAAACTATGAAAATCACGAGGATCACCAGCCCGTAGACTATTGCGGCAAGCACGGCAAAGGGCAGAAGCGCCGCAATTACTTTAAGCAGAAACCCTACGAAAGCGCCGGCTGCCGAAGTGCTTCCGAACAAGACTTCGCCCAGTTCGTCCCAATACGACGGCGGAGCGTAGGTATTCTTTTCGTAAACTCTAAGATACACGGTGCTGAATTCGGCACGTTTTTTGAGATTTTTAAGGTCGGTGTCGTATCCGTCGAGCTTTACGGCGATTTCGGCAAGCGCGGAAATTATTTCGCGTTTTTCCTTAATATCGGTGGTTGCGGCAAGTTCGGCTTCCAAAAGTTCCTGCTGTTTGACGTAGACTGCCTTTTGCGCCTCTATCGACGTATACTGTTCGGTGATATCCTCGCTTGAAACGGTGCAGGAATTCATATTGCCCACGCCTTCGAGCGTATTCAGAAATTCGGCAAGATTTTTGGTAGGCACGGAAAGAGTGCAGTAAAAATATCCGTTGTTGTTTTTGCGCGTTTCGGTTTCGTAGCCTTCCGCCGTTTTAAGATTTTCGCGGATGGTTTTAACCGACCGGTCCACGTCATCGACGGTTATCGACGCGTCCACCTCGTATACGATGAGGCGCTCGTCGGACACCACGATGTCATACTGATTTTTTTCGTCGTGCGACGGTCCCGCCGCGTTGTCGTAATCTCCGCCGCTTTTGCTGCATCCGGTAAAGACGACGGCGATAAGGCACACGCACAGGGCGAGCG
>CAKQJJ010000093.1 GCA_934247335.1 uncultured Clostridia bacterium
GCTTTCAAAGTCAGTGCGTGCGTTTGCCATATCTTTCATTCCAAGTCGCGTAAGTCCGCGATAGTAAAGGAAATAGTTGTATTTTTTGAGATTGCCGCCCAGAATCGCGTCGTTGATAATGCGGAAATTTTCCGAAAGCATTTTGACCCGCTTTTCAAAGTCAACCGAAGCGCAAGCCGACATTCTGCCCGCAACGTTGAGAAGAAGCAGCTCTTCGTCGTCGGGGAAGCAGTCCAGCATGCGTTCGCTTTCGCGCATTACGTAGTCGTAGTCGCCGAGTGCCAGTTTTTTCTGAATAAACGCCGTGGCGCGGCTTACGCCTTTTTCGGTTTTTTCGTTTTTCCAGTCGATAAACTCGCCGTACCAGTCGGCGATAAGCGGATGTTCGTCCGCCATTTCCTCGCGCGTGACAAACATATTTTCGGAATATCTGCTTTCGAGAACTTTGGAAAAAACTCCCGGATTGCACAGCTTTGCTTTGAGGTCTTCGTACAAATCGTACTCGATCGGCGCGCCTATCAGTATTACGTACGGGAAGTAGATGTACCACATCGCTTTAAGCTCGTCGTCGGCGCCGGGAAGCGAAATTATTTTGTCCGGCAGCTCGAAAAGAGTGAGCTTTTGCGGCAGAACGGCAAATTTTTCGTCTATCAAGCCTTTTTTGACGGCAAGCGCAAACGCCGGCGAATAAACGTCGAACTTGTACGCTTTTTTGTCGCCGTCGGTAATTTCGATAACTCCGTCGCCTTCCGGTTTATCCTTGAATACGAACGACACGCCGTATTTAATCAGAATCTGAGACGCGCGCTTCAATTCTTCGTCGTCGAAAACGCAGCGGAAGCAGTACAGCGAGTACAGCATATCGCGCTTTTGCTCGTCGCCGAGGTCGCTCTTGTCGATGCGATTATAGCTCATAAGGGTAAGATAGCTAAGCCCTTGCATAACTTCTTGTTCGGTCATAATTTCTCCGTGAATTTAAGTTTCCGGCGCACAAAACGCCACTATTAAAGTTTTTACAAGCGAAATTATACCACATATTTCGTTAAAAAACAATCGCATGGTCGGAATATATTGACAAATTCAAAAAAATAAGCTAAAATATAAGCATAAAAGCCGTTTTTTCGGCGTTTTTCACGCAATTATCACCGTACGGCTATTTGCGTTAAACAGTACGGCTATATAATGAAAAAAAAGATCGGAGGGCAATAATTATGGCAAAAATGCTTATAGTGGACGATGAACAGAATATCCGCGAGATTATTCGCGAGTACGCCGAATTCGAAGGATACGAAACCGCCGAAACCGACGACGGAATGAAAGCCGTGCGCATGGCGAGAGAGGAAAATTACGACCTTATAATCATGGACGTCATGATGCCCAAACTGGACGGTTATTCGGCAGTTAAGGAAATCCGCAAATTCAGCGACGTTCCGGTTATCATTCTGTCCGCAAGAGTGGAAGAATACGACAAACTTTTCGGATTTGAAATAGGCGTGGACGATTACGTTACGAAGCCGTTCTCGCCCAAGGAACTCATGGCGCGTATCAGCGCGGTATTGAAGCGCACCCGTCCCAAGAAAAAGGAACTCATCAAGTCCGACGGACTGGAAATCGACATTGCCGGCAGAAACGTGTTCGTGGACGGCGAAAAAGTGGAAATGACGCCCAAGGAATACGAACTTCTGTTCTATCTCGTGGAAAACAACGGCATTGCCATTTCCCGCGAAAAATTGCTTAGCAACGTCTGGGGTTACGACTTCTACGGCGACGACCGAACGGTGGACACGCATATCAAAATGCTGCGTTCTTCTCTCGGAAAATATCGCGACAAGATAGTAACTCTGCGCGGACTGGGATATAAAATAGAATTGTAAAAGGAGTGCGTTTTTTGGCTGCATCCGCCGAAAAAATAAATAAAAAGAGAAAAAAAGCCAAGTCGGTGCTCGGAAGCGTAATGTTCCGCGCCTGGCTGGCTTTTTTAGTGCTGGCGCTTTGCGTGGTGGCGTTTTTCTGGACGGGCGAGTTCGTCATTTTTTCCACCAACTACATCAAAATGTACGTCGGACGACTCACCGAGCAGAGCCGCGTTTTGGAGCAGAAACTTAAAAACAACAACTACAACGCCATGGCGGATTCGTTCCGCTCGGCTGCAAACGACTGCGCGCGTGACTACGGTATGACGGTAGTGGTGTTCTCGTTCCGCGAGGGCGCCAACACGTTAAACGTTTCCGAAGCTCAGTTTTCGTTTTACGCCGACCCCACCGAAATAAACACGCCCACCACGAACACTATTCGTGCGATGGCTGTCGTAGGCTCGGACTTTCTCGTCCGCATGAACGAAATAGAAAAGACCGGCTCGTTCGTTACCAATCGCGAAAACGGCTCGGTAAAAACGGTAATTTACGGCAGTAAAATGCTGGGTAACGACGGTAACGCCGTGTATCTGTACGTTTCAACGTCTGTAAACGAATACGGCTTTACCGTCAGAGTTTTGTCCAATCAGATGCTTATCGTAACGATAATCTGCATCGTATTCTCGCTTCTGATATCGCTTCTCATCGCGTGGCAGTTCGCTCGCCCGATAAAACAGTTTACCGCCACCGCAAGACGAATAGGCGACGGCGATTTGTCGCTCGAATACAAGGGCAACGGCTACAACGAATTCGACGACCTTGCCGACGCGCTCAACTACGCCACTTCGGAAATGGTGAAGGCGGAGAATTTCCGTCGCGACTTTCTTACAAACGTGTCGCACGATATAAGAACGCCGCTCACGCTGATTAAAGCCAACGCGGAAATGATACGCGATATTTCCGGAGATAAAAAGGAAAAGCGCGATCGCAACACTCAAACCATAATCAACGAAGCCGACCGGCTTACGCTGCTCGTCGAAGATATTCTGGACCTGTCCAAATTGCAGGCGGGCGTCGTAGAAATGAAACATGAGCCTGTTGACGTCGGAGCGGTGGCAAGAGAAGTGGTCGCTCAGTTCGACGTGCTTCGCGATCGCGACGGCTACGTGTTTGAAACCGATATAAGCACCGGGCTGAAAGTAACCTGCGATCACAAACGCCTTATGCAGGTGGTGTACAACCTCGTAGGAAACGCCATAAACTACGTGGGCGAGGACAGAAAAGTGGTCGTCCGCGTGTTCGAGCAAAACGGAAAAGCAAAAGTGGAAATTTCCGATCACGGTAAGGGCATCCCCGCCGACGAAATAGACAAAGTATGGGAGCGGTACTATCGCTCAAATCGCCAGAACCGCAACGTAGTGGGTAGCGGAATAGGACTTTCAATCGTCAAAAACGTGCTTATAGGCTTTAACGCCGAATACGGCATAATTTCTCACGAGGGCGAAGGCACCACGTTCTGGTTTGCGTTGCCGCTGGACGGCTCGGACGAGAAATAATCGGATAAATCAAGAGAGTATAAAGCGCGTGCTTTCGGGATAAAATTACGGTATGATTAAAGAAATTTCAACCGTATTCTGCCTTGGCAGTCCCGAAGGTAAACGCGCTTTTTTTCGTAAAAACGTGTCGGAAGAAAACGTTTACGCGGATAACGACGAAGTGTTTGCCTGCATAACCGAAGAGGGCAAAAGCTATTTTATCGTCAGCGTTCCGCCGTGCGAAAATCTGACGGCGGAAGAATATTTCCGCAGTAATCGCGCGCTTATTTCTCCCGACGACTTCGATTTTCAGGCGCTTCGCTCGTTCGTGTTCAAAACATGCGGGTTCGTGCTGTTCCGTAATACGAAGATGAAAAGCCTTTCCTCGTTCGGCTATCGCGCCGTGCAGCTTTTTACGCTTATCACCCAAAACACAAAACAAATTGCCGTCAATTTCGACGGAACCGATTACACCGCCGAAAACGCGTTGAAAATGAAGAGGTTTCTGCGCTGCCTCGGCAAAAAATACAAGCTGTTCGCGCTCGTCACGGACAATCGGTTTATTCCATGCGGAGCAACCGTAAGGCGGTACGAGTACGACGGCGAGTACGCTCAGCTGTCGCTCGGCGGAAGAGGCTGCGTGTCGCTTAAAAAGAAAAACGCGCTTGCGTGCGCGGCAAAACGCGGAGTGGGAATAAAGCCTTCGCAAATAAAAAAAGTCGTGATTACGCGCGGATAAAGCAAAAAGCGGAAAAGAAGGCGAGAATTACGTAATTTTGTTGCTTTTTTGTGCGCAAGTATGATATAATAAATCCGCTTGCGCGCTTCGTTTACCCGCGCAGAAAGGAAAAATTATGGAAATCACTCTCGAAAAACTCAATTCGCTTGATAAAAACCAATACGTTCTATTGGATATGCGCTCCGAATCCGACCGCGCCTACGGTTTTATTCCCGGCTCGATTGCCGTAAATGCGGACGAACTTATAGCCAATCCGCCCGCTTTCGATAAAAAAGTGGTAGTGTATTGCGCTCACGGCGTGTTCAGCGTGGACGTTGCCGAAGCGCTTTGCGAAAAGGGTATAGACGCGTGTTCGCTTGCCGGCGGCTACGTGGAGTGGCTGCGTGCCGAAATGAAGAAAAAAGTGGACGAGGACTATTGCGAAAAAGTGGAAAAAAGCATCCGCACAAAGTTCCGCACCTGCCTTATGAGCCGATTTATAAAAGCTATCAAGCAGTACGAGCTTATTAAGGAAGGCGACAAGGTTGCCGTGTGCATTTCGGGCGGCAAGGATTCCATGCTCATGGCAAAGCTGTTTCAGGAACTTCACCGTTACAGCGAGTTCGATTTCGGACTGGAATTTCTCGTCATGGACCCCGGTTACAACGAGGAAAATCGCCGCATTATCGAGGAAAACGCCAGGAGATTAAACGTTCCCGTACATATTTTCGAGTCGGATATTTTCGAGTCGGTGTACAACGTCGAAAAGTCGCCGTGCTACCTTTGCGCCCGCATGAGAAGAGGCTATCTGTACAATTTCGCGCGGCAACTGGGCTGCAACAAAATCGCGCTCGGACACCACTACGACGACGTTATCGAAACCATTCTGATGGGCATGCTGTACGGCGCGCAGATTCAGACCATGATGCCCAAACTTCACAGCACCAATTTCGCCGGAATGGAGCTCATCCGCCCCATGTATCTCATCCGTGAGGACGATATAAAAGCGTGGCGCGACTACAACGACCTGCATTTCATTCAGTGCGCCTGCAAATTCACCGATACCTGCACCACCTGCAACGACGGGCAGAACCATTCCAAGCGCCAGGAGTCCAAAGAACTTATAAAAATGCTCAAGAAAACGCATCCCGACGTGGAAAAATGCATCTTCCGCTCGGTGGAAAACGTCAATCTCGAAACAATAATCGCCTATAAATCGGGCGGAGTAAAGCACAGCTTCCTCGACGACTACGACCCAAAGTCTTCTGCGCCCGCAAAAGAGAAAGAAAAAACCGAATAATAAAAATGCGGCTTGATTTTCGTTTGCCAACAATAAACTTTAAAATAAAACGAACCCCGAGTCTATCGAGGTTCGTTTTACTATTCGATTATTCAAGCGGGATTAAAGCGTAGCCGCTTTCAAAATTATTCGATTTCGAGACGGCGTTTTGCGTTTTCTTTGACTTCTTTTTTAGGAAGAGTAAGTTTAAGCACACCGTTTTCGTATGCCGCTTTGATTTTATCGGTGTCTACGCCGGAAACGTCAAAGCTTCTTTCGTACATGCCGTACGAGCGTTCGGTGCGAACAACTTTGTTTTTGTCGTTTTTCTGTTCGGCTGTCGAATGACGTTCGGCTTTAACGGTGAGCACGTCGTCCTCGAGGTCGAGTTTTATATCTTTTTTGTCAAAGCCTGGCAGATCCGCTTCGAGAAGGAAGTGGTCGCCTTCGTCAATGACGTCGGTTTTGAATTCGGCAAGATCGCGCGTTCCGAAGAACGAAGCAAACGGGTCGGAGAAAAAGTTTCTCTCAAAATCTTCCATTTCGCGATAGGGGTTGTAAGCCGCTACGTGACGATTGTTGTTATTGTTTTTACGAGTAAGATCAAACATAATAAATACCTCCG
>CAKQJJ010000094.1 GCA_934247335.1 uncultured Clostridia bacterium
GACACAGTCGCAAGTGTCCCGGCGACTTTTTTGCTTCTTTTTTCTTCGCCTGAAAAAAGAAGATATTCATTTAAAGCCTCGCCCTTCGGGAGAGGTGGCGCCGTAAGGCGACGGAGAGGGCATGTTCATCCCGCAAATCGCCGGCTCACAACCCCGTTTACGACGGCGTTACCGACAATTTGCAACCGCGCAAATTTATATCGCCCGAGCAATCTTCGTCGCACACCATATAATCGAAGTCGCCAACCGAACAGAACTTAAACGTGGATTTTTTGTGCAATTTCGAGCTGTCGCACAAAAACACCTTGACGGAGGTGGATGCAATCATCTCGCGGCGCACGGCGTTTTCTTCTTCAACCGTATCCCAAATATTGCCGTCGTCGTCGATAGTCAGCGCCGACAAAAAGCAAATATCCGCGTGAATGCGCTTTATTGTATCGATGGCAAAGCTGTCCACCAGCACCGAACCGTTAAACTGCGGAACTCTTCCGCCGGTGGAATACGCGTTAACTTTGTTCTGCGACAAAAGCGACAGCGTGTCTATGCCGTTCGTAATGACTTTTACGTCGTCGAACTGGTCGAGATACTGAGCGATGAAAAACGCCGAACTCGAACCGTCGAGGAAAATTACGTCGCCGTTTTTTACAAGCTTTACCGCTTCCAGGGCAATACGCTTTTTTTCAAGACTGTTGCGGTGCTTGCGAAAGGTGAAACTTTCGGTAAAATTGCTTTCGCGGTTGAGCCGGACAAGCCCGTGCGTGTGTTTAACCAGCCCTTTTTCGCATAGAATACGCACTTTGCGGCGAACGGTGGACGGACTTACCCCGGTTCGTGCGGCAAGTTCGTCGGGCGAAATCGCCTCGATGCTCGCAAGTACGGACAGAATTTGATTGTCAAGATTTTTTACGCTCATAATTTTTGACCTTTTCACGTTATTTGTGCATTAAATTGTGACAGATTTGCCAAATTTACGCATTTTTGATTTTTTACGTTTTTTTGTTTTGAAAAATTTGATTATTTGTATTATAATACGTGCAGCTTGATAAGTCAAGCAAACGAGGATGAAAACATGCAGATTCTGATACAAATAATAGGTTTTATAGGCGCGCTGCTTGCGATAATTTCTTTCCAGAGCAACCGTCACGGCGTTATCATGGTGCTGAAAACGGCAAGCGAAACGGTTTTTGCCGTGCAGCTTATGTTGCTCGGCGCATACACGGGCGTTGCGATGAATATTATCGGCAGCGTAAGAAATCTGATTTTTGCCGCGCTTGTCAAAAAGGGCAAAAGTACTACTCCGTGGATAATCGTTTTCTCGGTTTTAACCGTAGTTCTCGGAATTCTCACCTGGGCGGGACCTATCAGCCTTCTCGCAATAGCGGGCAAGCTTATTACGACGGTTGCGTACGGAATGAAAAATCCTTCCTGCGTGCGGCTGGTTACCGTTCCGTCCTGCCTGTGCTGGGGAGTGTACGACGCGCTCAGCTTCTCGCTTGCAGGTATTCTCACCGAGGCGTTCTCGCTTGTGTCCATAATAGTGGGAGAGGCGCGTTACCGCAAATCGCGTAAAGCCGAGGCGCTTTCGGGAAAAGCAGAAACCGAAGTAAAAGTGCCCGCAAACGCCAAAAAAGCGTGCTGAATAATTTTGACCTTGTAAAATAGAAATGTTACTAAAAAAACGCTTCCGATTGTTTTTCGGGAGCGTTTTGCGTGTTAAATTTTATTCTTCGATTTCGTCTTCGCGCTTATGCCTGGAATAAAAGCGCTTTTCCAGCAAGCTGAAAGCCGGTTGATTTACGTCGGGCGACAACAGCTCGGTTAAAAACGCCGTCTTTGCCGTTTCTTCCAGCGCAACCGCATTTCGCACCGCGTCGTCGGCGTTCTTGCCGAATGCGAACGCCCCGTGCGAGCGAACGAGTACCGCCGGCATTACGTCGGGCGTAAAGGAAGCCACTTCGTCCACGATCGAACGCGCTAAGTTCTGCTCGTAATTTTCGGCGTAGTCGTGCTCGTCCAAAAGTCTTGCGCACGGAATATCGCTACCGAAAAAGTCGGCGTGCAACGCTCCGTAGAACGGAATATCGCGCCCCGCCTGAGCAAACGCAGTCACGAAAGGCGAACGGATAAGCGCAAGCGAATCGAGCTCGGCAAAATTGCGGTACAGCTCGATATGAATTTTAACGTCGTCGGTGGGCTCGCCCTTGCCTTCTACTATGTTGCCCATAAGGTCGATAAGCAACATGTCTTCAAGCGACAATTGGTCGTAATCGGCGCAGGCGGGGCGAACTACTATAAGTCCGCTTTCTCTGTCGATGACGCTAACGTTTCCGTATCCGAACGAGTCGAGATTGCGGCTTTTCAGTTGCAGATTTGCGCTAAGCGTGCGTATTTTCAGTTCTCTCAGCATCAGTTTTCTCCGTGCGATTTTTTATTTAAGTATATAGTAAAAAACGGGCGTTGTCAACGTTTTTTACCGAAAAACGCAAAAGCTTGTTGACATCTTCGGATATTTTTAGTAAAATGCATAATCGAAGGCGTAAAATGCGCCGTGTAACTCTTTATTTTAAAGGAGATTTTTATGATTAAAGCGGTTGTTTTCGATCTGGACGGAACGCTTATGAATACGCTCGACGATCTGTTTGTCGGCGTAAATCGCGCGCTCGAAAAATGCGGCTATCCCGCAGTGGACAAGGAAAAGGTGCGCTTGTCGGTGGGCAACGGAGTTGCAAAATTAGTCGCACGCTGCATGCCGGAGGGAGCCGAAGCCGATTTCGACAGAGTGCTGCAAACCTTCAATCGCGAGTACGCGCTTTGCAAGGACGACCACACCGCGCCCTATCCCGGCGCAGTCAAAGCTATGAAAAACCTCAAAACCGCTGGAATAAAAATCGCAGTCGTTTCCAATAAAACCGAAAGCGCGGTTAAAGCGCTGTGCGCCGAAAAATTCGCCTGCGTTTACGATATTGCGGTAGGCGACGACGGAGTTCGTCCGTTAAAACCGGCGCCCGAGCCTATTGCGTTTGCGCTCGGTAAACTCGGCGTGGATAAAAGCGAGGCGGTGTATGTTGGCGATCAGGAAGTGGACGTTCTCACCGCAAGAAATTCGGGACTGCGACTTCTGGGCGCGAGCTGGGGATTTCGCGGCGCCGAAAAACTGAAAGCCGCCGGAGCGGAAGAGGTTTGTTCCGATTTTTCTGAAATCGAAGAGAAAATTTTGAAAAATCGGTCTTTTTTAAACTGAAATTGTAAAAATGTATAGTAAAAAAGTCGGCTTTTTGCAAACAATATGGTATAATGGAATACATGAACACCGTTAATAACAAAAAAGACAAAGTATTGGAAATAATAGATAGCGTCGTCTGTTTCGTGTCGGCGGGCATTTTCGCGTTCTGCCTCGTATGGGCAATCGTCTGCATGTGCATTGGGAAAGAATCCCCGATAAACGGCTACGGCTTGTATCGCCCGATAGAAATATTGCAAAGACTGGGCGGACTTGCCGCAGTCATGCTTACGTTCGTAATAAAAAAGATAGGCGTAAAACTGCCCCCGTACGTCACCATTCTGTATAATATTTTCGTCGTACTCACCGTGTTCGGCGGCACTATAATGGGATTGTACATAAACACCGACTGGTGGGATAAATTCAACCACACGATAAGCGGCGTGCTTTTGGGCGTTGCCGGTATGTTTTTCGTCAATTCGCTTACCAAGGACAGTCAAAAAGTAAACGGATTTTCCGTGTTTATCACCGTTTTTTCAATGGCGCTTATGTGCGGAGCCGTGTGGGAGATTTACGAATATACCTGCGACGGCATTTTCGGGCTTAACATGCAAAAATTCATGAACGACCTTACCGGCGAAATGTATATCGGTCACGAGGCGCTTAAAGACACGATGGGCGATATCACCGTCGACGCGCTCGGCGGGCTTATTTCGGGCATAGTCTGCGCGATCCTGTCGGTGAAAAATATCGATTTCGTGCGTAAATTCAAAGTGAGTTATCAGCCCAAAAGAGCAAGAAAAAGAGCCGGAAATCCCGTCGTCGAAACCGGAGAACCGCTTCACGAAAACGTAAATATGACGGAAAGTGCGGAAAACGCCGACGAATAACTTGTCATTTTTCTTTATATGTGCTAAAATAGAGACAGCCTAAAAAGAAGCGCAAAGCTTTTTTACGGGAGGTCCGATGAAAACGAAAGATAAAAAAACGTTAAAAATATTGGCGATGTGCGCGATGATTTTGTCGTGCCTCGCCTTTTCGTTATTCGCAGTTTCCGCGCGCGCCGAAGACGGCGACGTGCGTGAAAAAGTTGCGATGCCGCAGCTCGTTCAGTCCTGCACGTACGACGGAACGGCAAAAAAACCGCAGCTGGACAGCCGTTATTGCGTTCCCAACGAGGACGCGTCGTTCACCGTGGCGGGAACCTATTACGTTAAAGTGCGCCTCGTCGATTCTTCGCGCTATTGCTGGGAAGACGGCACCGACGGCGAACTTACGGTTGCGTTCACGATAGAAAAAGCGGTGTTCGACCAAAGCGCGCTCGTTTTTTCCGATCAGACTTTCGTGTACGACGGGAAAGACCATTACATAACGGTTGAAGGACTGCCTTCGTTTGCGACCGTGCTTTTCAAAACGCTTAAAAGAGACCCCGGCGTTTACGATTCCATCGTGCAGATCGACCTCGGCGACAACTACGAAAATCGTTTTATCGAGCTCACCGGTGCAAAATTGGTCATTCTGGCAACTTCGGTACGCGACGGAGACTTCACCTTTATCAACGAAGCGGGCTTTTCGTCCGAAGTAAAGTTCCACGCAAACGCAGGCGAAGCAAAGTCGTTTGAAAGAAAGCTGCCGTCAGTCGGCACCGTATACGTTGCGTGCGCGCCCAAAGCCACGCTCGGCGGAGAGAATTACGACTTCGGCACGGGAAAATTCAAATATAAGTTGCCCGTTCCCACCCGTTATACGGGCGTTAAAGCGTACGTAAACGACGGCGGAAAGGCAAAAGAAGTCAAAATCGACTGGGAAGGACAGTCAGCCGTGTTTGAAACCGACAGCATGTGCGAGTTTGCGATCGTCTACACCGGAACGGTGGCGGAAGCACCGCGCTTTTTGTGGCTGGAAATTCTGCTCGGCGCGGCGATTGTGGTCGAAGCGGGATTTATCGTCTCTTTCGTGCTTAAATTAAAAAAGCTTAGCGGCGCAAACAAAGCCGAATAAAAAAGAAAACGCTCGGGCTAACACCGGAGCGGTTTCAAAAGGAAAGGAGAGTATGAAACGAAAAAGTCGTTTTTCGTTGTAGATTATTGCCGCGTGCGTTCTAAGTTATACGCGTAATGCAAAAAAAATCGCGGCAAACGCAAAAATACCGAAAGGAGATTGAAAGTGATATTAAGTTCAGCATTGGCTTTAATATGTTCGCTCGGAGCGGAAATAGGCGTGATGGCTTCGGAAGCCGTTCTCGTAATTGCCGGCGGCGTGGTTCTCATCGTGCTTGCGCGAAAGCTTAAACCGCGCCAAAAGAAAAACGTTCCCGTAGTGTTGCCCGACCTCAGCGAATCGCGCCCGGTGTACGTCGGAGATATGCCGACGGAAGAAAAACAAACCGAAAAACCCGCGGATAATTCCGAAAAGGAGCCAAAAGAAGTTTCCGCGCCCGAGCAGGCAGACGACGAAAAGGAAAACGAACAGGAAGTTTCGGAAGAAAAAGCTTCCGCGCAAGAAGAGGCTTCCGCACAAGAAGAACAAATCGGGCAGTCGCCGGATGAAAACCCATCCGAGCAAAACCAAGCTCAGCCCGAGCCGGAAGAGGAACAAAACGAGCCTGCGCCCGTAGCCGAGCAAGCGCCGCCCGCCCCCGCACGAAGAAGCGCAAGGGAGATATTCGCCGCGTACGAAAAAGCCGCGGGTATCGAGCCGGAAGAGCCGCCCGCTCGTCAGCCCGACCGCGAACAAATCGAGCACGAGCAGGACGTAATGG
>CAKQJJ010000095.1 GCA_934247335.1 uncultured Clostridia bacterium
CCCCGTGCCGATACGGCAGGGAAGCGTCCGTTTTTTTATCTTATTCTTTCGTTTCGACGGGGGCATCGGAATCTTCTTGCAACTGCTTTTCGAGTGCCGACTGCTTTGCGAGGATGGCGTTGACTTTATCATAGAGATCTTCGATCATAATTTCGGTTTTCAGATTGACTTTATAGTCGTTTTCGGCTCTTCTGCGGTCTTTTTCTTCCTGACGGTTTTGGCTCATCATAATGAGCGGAGCCTGAATAGCCGCTACACAAGACAGCACCAGATTAAGCAATATAAACGGGTATGGGTCAAATGCTTTTGAAGCCATTATGATATTTACGACCATCCAAAGGACAAGAACGCCGGTAAACGAAAAAATGAACGCCCAACTGCCTGCAAATTTTGCGATAGCGTCTGCGGCTCGTTGTCCCAAAGTGTATTTTTTCTCGCTTTCGGGGCGTACCGAAATCTTGCGGTTCGCAAGCAGATTAAGCACTTCTTCATCACTCATATCCTGACGAATATCGTCGAGTACGTCTTTTAATAATTTTCTGTTTTCTTTCATAGGTTTTTCCTTATGTTATTTCATTTTATAATAATTCGAATAAACACCGTTATGAGATGAATCGGCATTCTCCACAAATAGTTTGAATTTGTATTGATTCGTCTCGGTATCGATTTCATAACGAATTTCAAAAATCCAAACCGAGCCTTTTGCAAAATAGCCGTTTTCCAATGTGTTATCTTTCACATAGTAAAATTGATACAATTTACTCGGGTTGTCATCGAAATAATCCGACAACTCGCTTTTTTGTTCTATCACATACCAGTTTTCGTTAGAATCCAGACTGAATTTTTCTATTGTCGGTTTACCGAATCTACCGTCGTAATGCGTTTTGAAATATGAAAAATAGGTTTCGGCATTTGAATTGAATGTCGCTTCGTCATGACAATCTTGAGAAAAAGAGTATCCGTCGTTAAACCAAGCATCGCTTGAATTTATTTCACCGGATAGTCCGCTCGGCATTGTCAATCCGTCAAGTCCCTTTTCCGTCAGTTCTTCTGCGGTAAACCACTTTGTTCTGTCATGAAGAGCAGGGCGATTGCCTTCGTTGTTATTGTCAGCCTGATTTCCGCAAGCAACCAAACCGATGCACATAATTGCCGAAATGAATATACCGACAAAAATTGATAAAGTCTTTTTTAACATAATCTATAACCTCCGATTTTATTGTTTTATATTTAGAAATTGCAGAAAATTCATTCTGCCTTTACCATTCTGTAACCGATACCGACGTGAGTTTGAATATATTGCGGCGAATCGGCGGACGGTTCGATTTTTTTGCGTAAAGTTGCCATAAATACGCGCAGAGAAGCAATATTGCTTTCCCATGCCGCACCCCATATTTTTTGCGTAATATAAGTGTGGGTAAGCACTTTTCCGACGTTTCTCGACAGCAAACAAAGCAATTTATACTCGATAGGGGTAAGGTGGAGTTCTTCGCCGCTTAAATATGCGCATCCTGCGGCATAATCTATTTTAAGATTTCCGTTTACAAAAACAGACTCGGACTTGTTCGACGATTGTATTGCGGACAATCTTCTTTCCGTAACGCGAATTCTTGCGAGCAATTCTTCTACCGAAAACGGTTTTGTCAGATAATCGTCCGCTCCTGCATCCAATGCGTCTATTTTATCTTTATCTTCGGCGCGGGCGCTGATTACGATAATCGGCATTTCCGACCACGTACGTATTTTTTTGATAACGTCTACGCCGTCGATATCAGGTAAGCCCAAATCAAGCAAAACTATATCAGGATTATGGGAAGACGCTTGCATAACTGCGCTTTCGCCGTTTGAAGCGGATATATAGTCGTAACCGTGTGTTTTCAAAGTCGTTCCGATAAGGTTGCGAACGGGCGCGTCGTCTTCTACGACCAAAATCAGTATGTTATTCATGAATTTCCACCTCCCCGACGGGCAATGTAAATGTAAATATCGCACCGTGCGGCATGTTGTCCGTTATCTTTATTTCTCCGCCGTGAGCGTTTACGATAGATTTACACAACGAAAGCCCCAAGCCGATACTGCGGCGGCAATCGACAATTTTATTTGAGCCTGTATAAAACATATCGAACACGCGAGATTTTTGTTCGCCCTCGATTCCGTTCCCGTTATCCGCCACGCTTATGCAAACCATATTCTCGCTTTTCTTTGCCGTAATTGTAATTTGCGAATCGGACGGCGTATATTTGATAGCGTTGTCTAAAAGATTGATTAAAACCTGTACGATAAGCCGAGCGTCCATTTTGGCAAGTAGCAAGTCATCGGGTTGAATTACGATAATTTTTTGCTTTTCGCTTTTCGTATGAATATGTTTCAACGCCTCGGCTATTACGTCGCCGACGAGTTCCGTCGTTAAATTTATATTCATTCTGCCTTCTTCAATGCGCGTTACCGCAAGCAGATTTTCAACCAGATTGATAAGCCAAAGCGAATCATCGTAAATATCTTCGTATATTTGTTGTTTTGTCGCGTCGTCAATATCGTTACCGTTTGAAATCAGATTGCTCGCATTGCCCGAAATGGAAGTAAGCGGCGTGCGAAGATCATGCGATATGGAACGGAGCAGGTTTGCGCGCAACTGTTCGTTTTTGGCTAAAACGGCGGCGCGTTCTCTTTCTTTGGCGTTTATGATTCCGTCGATTGCGATTGCACATTCGCCGATAACGGAAACTACAATGCTTTCGTCAAAAGAATCAATCGGCTTTTCTCCGACAAAAATGCCGATTACTCCGTAATTTTTCTCGCTTTTGCATATCGGAAAAAACTCATATTCGCTGTTCGGATAAATATTTGTTCCTTTTCCCGCTTTCACATTGTTTTTCGTTACTTGCAGGACTATTTGCTCGCACTCGGGCGGTATGGCGGAAGAGTCGTTTTCCGTCGGCGAAGTATAAGTTTTTTGTGCCTTATCGTCAAATACAACTATTTTTCGATTTAACAATCTTTGCAATTGATTCGCCGTAACCTGAAATATCTCCGTTTCGTCGGACGCTTTCTGAATCAACTGATTCGCATCGAACAGAATTTTTGTTCTGTATGCGGTTTGAGTTGCCTGACGTTCACGTGTTTTCAGTTTTTCTGTTGTTCCGCCTATGATGAGAGACGCCGCAAGCATAATTACAAAAGTGACGGGATATCCGCTTCCGTATGCAAGAAACGAAAATCTCGGTTCGGTAAAAAGAAAATTGAAAACCAGAACACTCGCAACGGATGATATAACCCAGCAGATTTTACTTTCGGTAAAAATGGCGATAAGCAACACGCCGAGTATATATACCGTAATTATGTTAGCGTCGGTAAAGCCGAGACGAGAAAATAAATAGCCAAGTAAAGAAGATAACAGCAGTACAGCGGACGAAATTATCAATCCTTTCAGCAACTTTGAAAAACTCGGCTTTTCAAACAGTTTTTTCTTTCTTTCGGATACGACGGCGTCGCTGTCCGGAATAATATGTATATCGACATTCGGAGCAAGCGATATCAGTTTTTCCGTTAAAGTCGGTGTGCCTATAAAGCGCCGCTTACCGATAACGGTTCGTCCGATTACTATTTTCGTAACGCCGGAAAGACGTGCATATTCCGCAATTTGAAACGCAATATCGTCTCCGCATACGGTAACTATCGATGCTCCGTTCGTTTCTGCAAAATGAATATTTGCAAGTAACCGTTCCGTATCATCCGTTGTCATAGATTCAGACGCGGGAGTTTTTACATATAATGCCGTGAACGATGAATCGAATGCTTTTGCCATTGCTGCCGCTGTTTGAATTATTTTCGTGTTTGAAGGCGCGGAAGACAAACAAACCAGTATGTGTTCTTTATCGTTTATATACTGTTTTTCCATTTGACTGACCCGGATCTCCTTCGTTTTTTATTTCCTATATTATAAATTATAAGAAGATAATCTTTTGCCATTCGGCAAAATCTTTAAAACCCTTGCGGGTTTCACGCAAAAACTTACGTTTTTGCCTTCTTAGTTTGAAATACTGCGAAGTTGTAAACCCTTGCAAGCAAATTTAAAACTTCTTGTATTATAGCATATTTTTTGAATAAAATCTACTTGAAACGACTTTTATAATCGTTTAAGGCGTCGGTCAACTCACGATTTTCTTCGTCAAATATAACAATAGCGACTTTGTTATGGCGTTTTTTGAAGTTTTCAATCTCGGAAATCGTATTATCATAGTTTTCTGTGTCAATGAATTCGAGCGGACTGTATTTTTCTTCTTGTTCCTTTGAAATCGCTTTTCTGTTTTCTTCCAAGAAGGTGTCAAGCCTTTTCATAATAAAAAAGCCGAAAATCATAACTGCGATTACTGCAATAATAAGTATTACGTCTTCCATAAAAGTCACCTTCTTTTACGGCTGTTAAATATCAAAGCATTTCCGCATTGCTTTGTATTCCCCGAGAACTAAAAGCGTTTCGTCTCCGGAAAGAATCGTGTCGGCGGTAACAACCGCATTGATTTTACCGTTTTTCTTTGTTGCGATAATATTTACGTTGTATTTTCTGCGAATATCGATTTCTACAACCGATTTTCCTATCCACGCCGACGGAACGGAAACTTCGAATATCGAACAGGAATCGCCGAGTTCTATATAATCGAGAATATGGTCGGATGTATATCGGATTGCTGCCCACGTGGCAAGTTGCTTTTCGGGATAAATAATTTCTTCTGCGCCGTTACGCAGAAGAAATTTTGCCTGAACGTCCTGTTCTGCACGCGACACAACCTTTTGCGCTCCCAATTCCTTTAATAAACAGGTCGTTTCAAGAGAACTTTGAAAGTCGCCGCCGATAGTTACAATACATACGTCGTAGTTTTTTACGCCGAGCGATTTCAATAGCGCTTCGTTTGTGCTGTCGCCGATTTGCCCGTTCGTCACAAAGGGCATAGCGTCGTTAATTCTTTCTTCGTTTTCGTCTACCGCCATGATTTCGTGTCCTAATTCGTGCAATTTCATTGCGATGTACTTTCCGAAACGCCCAAGACCTATCAATAAAACAGATTTTGTTTTCATATATAAAACCTCCTTTAGCCACAGGTGACTGCGTTCGAACTCGGTCTTGCCTTGTGTTTTTGACTAATACGTCGTTGCGTTCGCGTGTTATACATACAGTATTAACGCGCTCACGCGCCTTGTCTTAGTCTAAAAACGCAAGGCAAGACTTGTCTACAACCAAAACGCCGATATTTTCGATGATTTTTGGTAAAGGCGAACGCAGATGTACTTACTGTACTTCAAGCGAGAATTTGACAAAAAGCACGAAAATTGCGGCGTTTTGGCGGGTCCTAACGCAATCACCTGTGGCTAACCGACTGCAATCGTATCTGTCGGCAATTTTGCTACTTGTTTTTTATTTGCACCGAAAGCGGCATAAATCAACGTCATTCCGCCGACTCGCCCGAAAAACATAGATAAAATCAAAATCAATTTGGATGCTATTCCGAGCGTCGGTGTAATTCCGAGCGTAAGTCCTACCGTGCCGACGGCAGAAGCGGTTTCGTAAAGGCAAGACGTTATAGGCAAATTTTCAATTGCGCTTATAGCCATTCCGCCAAATAAAAACAGGGTTATGTACATTATGAATATCGCCGAAGCCGTCTTAACCGTTTCGTCGTCGATACGGCGTTTCATAAGTTCCGCATTGTCTTTTTTCCTGAATACCGAAAAAGCGGAAGAAAATAAAACTGCTATCGTCGTCGTTTTCATACCGCCTGCGGTCGAACCGGGCGAACCGCCTATCAACATAAGAATAATCATCAGGTATAATCCCGTATCGCTGATTGCCGTAAGATTTACCGTATTGAACCCTGCCGTCCTCGGCGTTACCGATTGAAACAAAGAAGCAAGTATCCGTTCTCCGACAGATAAATCGCCGAACTCGAAAAAGAAGAAGTATATTGCGGGCAAAAC
>CAKQJJ010000096.1 GCA_934247335.1 uncultured Clostridia bacterium
CAGGCTGGCTTTGGCAAGTTTATCGCAAAGGTCGCGCGTTAAAAGAGCGCCGTTCGTGTTGAGCCTGGTGACGAACCATTGCGAATAATCCACAAGCTCGACGAGGTCGCTTCTCATAGTCGGCTCGCCGCCGGTAAAAGTGATTGCCGGGATGCCGGCTTTTTTGCACGCGTCGATCGCCCTTTTCCACTGCTCGGTGGAAAGTTCGTTGACTTCCGAGTACGGCTGATCGGCGGCATAACAATGCAGACAGCGCCTGTTGCAGTGCCACGCCCCGTTTTTGGTTATCGCGCTGATCATAAGGTCCATTCGGTGCGGAGCCTTCATATGCCGCGCGTATTTCGCAAGCGTCATATAGCCTATCTTTTCGCTCGGCTCTTTTCCGAGTGCAAGATCGCGGAAAGTTCGCAAAATATCCGCAACGTCCTTTTCGATATCCTCTTTTCTCGCGCCGCGGAAAATTTCGCACGCTTGCAAAACCGTAGAATCCATAACGCGCGCAAAATCCTTGCCGTCCATGGGTTTGCTGGAAAATCTGTTTATTCTCTCGATAAAAATTCTCGTAATAACGCCCCATGCGCTCTGCAACGGTATAACCGAATAGCCGTTGATTATCGCAACCCACGGCGACCGCGGCTTAGGATCGACCGGCGGCACGAGATGTATCCGCACTACGCCCGGCTCGCGGGGATTGAGCGTCGTGTGATACACCGACGTACACGTAGAAAGATATTCTTTAAAATTCGGTTTTCGTTTTACTTTCGTCTTAGCCATACGCACATTATACCATAAAAAGCGATAAATTTCAATCGGCGGCGATAATTTTTGCGGCGCGTTTTGCGATAAACCGAGGGCTTTTGGCGCGCTTACGGATACGTAAAAAATTTATAAAAAACCTATTCAAAATATTGACTAAAAAGCAGAAACAAGTTAAACTATAAGGGTTGAAGCCGGCGTCTTTATAAAACGCGGGCGCCGGCGCAAACGAATACAAAATTTTTTTCGGGGATTATGGATACATACATTAAAATTTACGTAATGCTGAAACACATCGGCAACGTGACCAAAAGCGTAAAAAAGCACCCGTTTCTGCTTTCCCGCCGTCCGACGACGCTGGGGGAACTCGTAGAAGAATCGGTTAAAACCTGCATTGCCGCATATAACGCGCGGGCAATCGCCGCGAATACGCCGACGCCTCTCGACGACGAGCAGTTTGAAGAATATAAAGAAATAGGAAAATTCGCGTTCGGAGTGCATTACAACCGCAACGAAATAAATCAAGCCGAGGCGATAAACGTTGCAAAAGCAGCCGTATCCGACGGGCTTGTACGCATATTCAGGGGAAAGGAAGAAATAACCGGACTCGATACGAAATTGCAGGTATGCGACGGCGACGAGTTTACGTTTATACGGCTTACCATGCTTTCGGGCATAACGTGGTAAAAGGAGTTTTTATATGGCAATCAACAACGACGCAGAAAAGCGCGGACTTGCAGATTCATACAGCGACAAACAGCTGCAAAAAAACGAAAAACTTAAATCTCTTCTCGGCGATAACTACGACTTCGTGCGTTATGCCGGCTACTACGCCCAAACCAAGCTTTACAAAGAACTTGTGGCGGCGATGAAAAACCCGGATTTTTGCCCGTCCGAATATATTACGGAGCATTTGTTCCCCGTAATCGGCGCGGCTATCCCGGAAAGAAATAAAGAAGTTATACTATATTTTGCCGACAAAATAAGAGATTACCCGTACGCCGATTCGCTTTACAGAAGGTCGTTCCGCTCGGGCGAATACCGCGCGTACACGAATAAGATAGCCAATCTTATCGGCGAAAACGGGTCAACTCGTCCGCTGTTCGATCAGCCGCTCGACAAAATACTCGACGGAGATATCACGGACGAAGAGCTGGCTTATATGTCCGTATATCCATGGGGCTGCCAAGGATATACGGAGTGGCAGGTAGCGTACGCCCTCGACAAAGGCGACGAAAAAGCCGAAGCCGCAATCCGCCGGATACTGACCGATGAAAACAGCTCCAGAATGACGACCACCGCGCTTATCCGAGGCGTTCTGTTGAGCCACAGGAGAGATTTTCACGAACTAATCGGCAAGTTGTTGCTTGCCGCAAAACTTCAGGAAGGTCTCCGTCAGGCTATTTGCGAAAACGCCGATTGCGGCACGAGAGAGGGCTTTTTGACAGTCTTAAACGTAATCGACAAAAACGACCTGATACGGTTTTCGTCGGTCAAGCGCGCGGTGGGCACCTGGATAGGTCTTATTACCGACGAAAGCCCCGATCTCGAACGCATAAGCGACAAAAGCGTTCGTCTTATCGCGGACTGCCTTACGGACAAAACGCTGAGGGAAGAATATCTTCTTTCGGAAGACTCGATGAAGATATATATAGCGCTATGGAGTTACGGCTTCGACGACATAAACGTCGCGCTTAATAAAGTAACCGAAATAGCGGACGGCGATTCCGTGCACAGACTTCTTACCGCGGAATATTTTGCCGCCGGCATCGATCTGCCGTACGCCGCCAACAGAACGGCAAAAACCGTATTAAACAAGTATTGCGACAACGATAAAGTGCTTTCGATAATGCTGGACTGCTTTATTCCGACAAGGCTTAATATTACATATTCAAATAGCGCCGACGTCCCGGCGGGGTGCAACACTCTTTTCAACGATAAAGAAGACTTAAACAAATACTACGATCTCATTAAAAAGATATATTCCGAATTTAAGGGAGAAACGAAGAAGTTTTCGCACTGCGTTTTCCCGTGGCACGAAACGGAAATCAAAAAAAGAGACCTTGCCGAACTGCTTTGCACGCTTGCGGAACTATCCGGCGAAGACGAAAAAATCGACGAAGTGTGTCCGCTGATCAAAGAATGTGAAAGCAGGTGGTCTTATTTCTCCGTTCTGCTTAAAAATCCGAAAACGCCCCTTCAACGTATGACGGCAATCGAAGGCTTGGCCGACAGATTAAGCGACGTACGATACGCAGCCAATGAAATCGTGTCCAAACTCGATTTAACCGAAGAAGAATATCGGAAAATCGAAGAATATCTGCGTTTTAAGGACTCTTATTTAAGAAAAACAGTAATAGGCGTGCTTATGCGCCAAAGCGACGAAGCGCTGAAAACGTGCATTGCGCGGCTTTTAAGCAGTCCGAAAGAAGAAATCCGCCTGGGCGCGCTCGATATGCTCGTCGAACTGAGAAAAGACGAAAAACGAAAACAAATCACCGCCTCCTTTTCGGATATTCTCGCACAGCGGGCGGAAAGCACGGATTTGCCGGCAAAAGAAAGGCTGCTTCTCGGCAGTCTGTTGCCGGAAAAAAGCAAGTCGCAATCGGAAAAAGCCCGTCTTTTCTCCGAAGAAGACAAATATCTCCCGACGACGTTAGACTTCGGGTACGCGGCGCTTTGCGCAAAGACTTTTGCCCGGTATTTCCCCGACTCTGCCCTGCCTTCGCTTATCGGCAGCCCCGAAAGCGGATCGGATACGATAAAAAGCGATAACGTCCAAGAAAAGCAGTGGTGTCAATCGGCAACAGACGCAGCAAAAGACGTTGCGTCGCTTTCGGATTTCATCGGCAGACATAAAACCCTTTCGTTTACCAATTACTTTGGAGAACAGACTCTTTTAGGCAACGCCCGGTACTACTTTGATCTTCACGATAAAAGCGGCAATCTATTGCTCGGAGAGCTTTGGAAAGAGTGGGCTGAAACCAACCGGATCACGAACGAAAGAATTGTCCGCGCGCGCGTACTGTGTAACGCTTATACAAGGAGAAGCGCTTTCAAAAACTGCAGCGACGATATTATTGCAACCGTATTCGGCGCCGGATTCGAGCAAGGCAAGCCGTGCGAGTTTTACGAAGTAGTCGAAGAGGTCATTCGGTATCTGTGCAAATCGGTTCCGGAAGAAGAAAAACTCCGCCTGGCTTACGCAACGGCGTTCTGGTTTGTCCGCTGCGTGCCGGACGATAAAATACTGATTCCCTGTTCCGGCAACAATTATATGCGGCGGGAAGTCCGCGTTGCCCATCTTATCACGCACAAACAACTCGAACCCATTCTGAACTGGCTGTGCCCGGACACGAAAGAAGACTTTTCCAAAGTCTTTCCTCTGTCGGTTGCAATGGAAGAGCGTTGTTCCTCGGCTTTGCGAAAATATATCGATAAGATCGCCGGATCGAACGAAGGCTCTTCGTATCTGCGCCGCTTCAAAACCAATACGCTAATCAGTCCCGACGAATACTCTTTCACGCGCGACTTAACAAATCGCAGAGTTGCGGAATATTTGTTTGCGGCGTACAAAGGCGTTATCACAATGCCGCAATTGTACGAATTTCTGTTTAATCCCAACAATATAACTTTCACCATGCCGGTGGTCTCCTACGTTGCGACTTACGATGACGAGGACGGAAAAACGGAACGGCAAAATACGCGCCGCTCCTCCGACAGCTTTGAAAAAGTCGGCTACGAGCTTTTGCAAGGCAAAAAATTCGACCGGTCGTCGTCGGATTTCATAGCATTCGTTTACGGCGTTTACAGCACGATCGTTCCGATAATTATGGATTCCGAGCTGAGCCGCGGCGACAGTTCCGCCGACTATACCAAAGCCGTATTCGGCATTTCGCATATAAAAGGAGCCGAGTACTTTGCGCGAATTTTGGAGGCAATGGGCAACGACGTCATAGTGCGCTCACCCTGTTACGATCAGGACGACGATTGCACGCGCGCAAGTTCGCTTTCCCGCCTGCTGTCGGTGTGCATTCCGGATAAAAACGATAGCGCCGAAACGCTTAAAAACGCTTTGTCGGGCAAAAAAATAACCAAAAAACGCCTTATAGAAGCCGCTATGTATTCGCCCGATTGGATACCGATTGTCGGCAAGTATCTGCAAATAAACTCTTTCGAGTCCGTTTGCTACTACTTCATAGCGCATATGAACGAGCAATTCGACGACAAACGCAAAGCCATAATCGCCAAATTTACGCCGCTTTCGGAAGACGAACTCAATTTCGGCGCGTTCGATCTCGACTGGTTCCGCTCCGCCTACGAGGCGATAGGCAAAGAAGAATTCGACATGATTTACGACGCGGCAAAGTATATCACCGACGGCGCGAAACACGCCCGCGCGAGAAAGTACGCCGACGCGGCTACCGGCAAACTCGACGAGAAAGAAACCGAAAAGCTCATCGACGAAAAGCGCAACAAGGATCTTCTGGATGCGTACGCGCTCATTCCTCTTAGCGGCGAAGACGACGTTTTGCACCGTTATCTCTTCGTGCAGAAATTCCGCAAGGAAAGCAAAAAATTCGGCGCTCAACGCATCGCAAGCGAGAACAAAGCCGCCGATATGGCGCTGAAAAATCTGGCAACCAACGCGGGATATTCCGACTCCATGCGTTTAACGCTGAAAATGGAAACCAAAATCATCGACGAAAACCGCAATCTCTTCGAGCCGAAGACGATAGACGGCGTATCGCTTTGCATCGAAATTGACCAAAGCGGAAAAGCGTCGCTGTCCGTTCGGAAAAACGAAAAAGAATTAAAAAGCGTGCCGGCAAAGCTCAAAAAAGACCAATCCGTAATCGAGCTGACCGACATGGTAAAAACGCTTACCGAACAGTTCCGCCGCACGCGGATTATGTTGGAGCAAGCCATGGAAGACCAAACGGAATTTACGTTCGGCGAAATCTCGGCTCTGACCGCGCACCCCGTGGTTTACCCAATGCTTAAAACTCTGGTTTTCTGCGGCGCCGACGCGATAGGATTTATCTCCGAACAGGGTCTTACGGACGCGGACGGCAACGAACGAAAGCTGTCCTGCGGCGATAAAATAAAAATCGCCCATCCCTTCGACCTGTACGAGGCAAACTGCTGGCGGGCTTATCAGAAATATCTTTTCGACAACCGTATAAC
>CAKQJJ010000097.1 GCA_934247335.1 uncultured Clostridia bacterium
GCGTTATATTTTAAATCGGATAAATTTGTTTGTGTTACACTAATGACCTCTTATCGTAGGGGAGGGGTTTCCCCTCCCGCCGTTCTATTCGGACAGCCGAGGACGTCTGTCCCTACATTATAATGCGGGCGAACACAGTTCGCACCTACCAATTAGAAAACATACCTTTGTCCTCGCACAAATAAACCAAATTTAAAGGCTCCTTTGAGCAAAGGGAGCTGGCGCCGTCAGGCGACTGAGGGATTGTAATCGCCGGCGTTTTGTATCGGTGTGGTGTTGGAGACCACAGTTCGCCCGCCACATACAGCCCTCTCCGTCACGGTAAACCGTGCCACCTCTCCCAGGGTGTGAGGCTTTAAATGAATATCTTCTTTTTTTAGGCTGATTCGCACGCCTGAAAAAATCAATACAAACGAAAAAAGTCGGTTGACCGGTGGGGTAAACAAACCGACTTTTTGATTACAAATCATTTAATAATTTTCACTTTTTTCTATAAAAATAAACCTTCGACTTCTCTTTTTTGAATATGAGAACGTTGAAATTTCCGCCGTTTTCGGCTGTCGAAAAATCGAACGTTTTGCCGTCGGCGTCGATGAAAACGTAGTCGCCGTCGAGAAACCCGAGGTTGAATTTAGCGCATTCGTACGGCGAATTTTCGCGTCTGAACACCATAATCACGCCATCGCCCTGCTTAGGCCTGTCGAACGCGTAAGCGCACCAAGCCTGTTTGTCGTCGGTCGCGGAAGTAAGCGGATAGAAATCTTCCGACAAGAACTCGCGAACCGATAAATATTCGCACAAATATCTCTTTATAACGGCGATTTTTTCGGGGTCGTCGAATTTTTCGTCGCGTTCGGAATAGAAGAAATTGCAGGTCATTGCGGGCGCGTATGCGCTTCTCATCGAATATTCGTCGACTTTTCTGCCGCAGCCGGTGCCGGAATAAGGCATCCACGAAGAAAAAGTCAGGTTGTGGCACTGCGTTCCGGCTGTCACGGGGTGAGCGGGGCATTGGTAGTCGCTGCGCCAGAGCGGTATGCTGCAACGAAGCGTTTCGACGTCTATTCGTCTGCCGCCCGAAGCGCAGTTGTCGATGAGAAGGTGCGGAAATTTTGCAAGCAGCGCGTCCCACAGTTTGTACAAGCCGTTTATATGCTTGATTTCGGTTATTCCGCGGCGATTTTGCTCGTCTGCGGCGCGCCAGTGTTTAAGCGGCGACATGTTGAAGTCCTGACGGTAGCAGTCCACGCCGATTTCCTCTATCGCGCGGCTTAAAGTGTCGTAGCAGTACTGCCACGCTTCGGGATTGCCGAGATTGAAAAGCAGATTGCGGTATGCGGGGTCGGCGTTTTTCAGGCAATAATCGGGGTGCTCGCGCGTTACGGGAGTTCCCTCTATCACGCGCTCCGGCTCGAACCACAGCAGAAACTTTTTGCCCGCCTTGTGAACGGCGTCGGCAACGTCTTTAAGTCCGCCGGGGTGAATGAGCGGGCTTACGCGCCAGTCGCCGACGTGCATCGGCCAGTCGCCCTCGTACTCGTCGGGAGTGGGCGCGGTGTTTTCGCCGTACCAGCCGGCGTCCATCCAGATATAGTCGAGCGGAAGTTCGTTTTTCGCGATACAGTCTATTCTTTTGAGAACCGAACTGGTCTTCATACCGCCCCAGATTCCGGTGCAAAGCGGTCCGATTTTATCTCTTCCGGGCTGACCTATAAGTGAAAAATGCGCCTTAACAAGTCTTCGCCATTTGTTTACGCCGCTTGTTTCGCTGCCTTCGTACGGCATTATCACCACCGACGAAGTGCGGAACTTTTCGCCCGGTTTAATATAAAATTCTGCGTCCTGAACGCCCGAGCGGAACTTAATTTCGTTTTCGGTACGCTCGAACCTTGCCGCCCATTGTCCCGTCCAGCCGGCCGCAAACACGTAGCCGCCGTTTTTATAATGAACGCGGAAAAAAGGCGCGTTTTGCTCGCTCGAACGCCCGCCGGACGCGCAATAATCGCGCTTTTCGCCCACGCCGATATAGCCGGGGAAGGCGTTGTCTTTAAGCTCGTCTACGTCGCAATAAAATTCTTTTGCCGACCAAATCGAGCCGGTCGGAGCGTAGATTTTGGTGGACTGTTCGCCGGTCGGAAGATAGGTCATCCACCCGCGTTTTTCTTCGCGGGCAAGCGGCAGAGCGCAGTCGCAATCGAATAATTCCGAGATTATCGGGGTGTTTTTTTCGCCCTCGTTTTCAAAGTAATTCACCCATTCCACGGCGTCGAAACGGTCGTATTTTTTAAATACGTTGGTGACTTTCAGGTCCCCGAATTTGTAAGTCGTGATTGTTTGGTCGCCGTCTTCAAACGTTTGTTTTTCGTGCGGAAGAGCGAATGCGTCGGTGCCGCCGAGCTTGAAAGAAAACGGATTTTCGTCGGTTAAAAATTTCATGATTTTCTCCTTTTTGCGCGGATTTGCCGTTTGCACGGTTGTGTCCGCGTTATCGGTTTCGAGATAGATTATATCACGAATTTTCGCAACCGTATAGTATTTTTTGTCGCACAAAACATTAAAATTTTGTCAATTGCAAGCAATGCGCAAATGAATTTTGTTTTAATGCGCAATGTAATCCGGCTTAATGTTTAATGACGAAGTTTCATTGCAGTGACAAAGTGCCATTATGGTTTTTAATCCGGCGACAAAATTTTTTGAAAGCGTGTAGGACATGTAGTTTTAAAGCCTCGCCCTTTGGGAGAGGTGGCGGCACAAGCCGACGGAGAGGGTTTATTTGTAGGGACAGGCGTCCGTTGGCTGTGTGGAGTATCTTCTTTTTTCAGGCGAAGAAAAAAGAAGCAAAAAAGTCGTTGGTGACTACTACCGCGACTGTGTCCCGGCTGACGCCCCGTGTCGCAATTATAAATTGCTCCCCGCTTTGGCTACGAATAGTCCACCGGACTATTCGCTTAACGCGTCGCGCCACCCCCCTACATTAAGAGGTCATTTGTATGTGGCAAAACGAAATTATCTTATTTATAAATTACGCTTGCTTTTGCGTAAAATCAAAATCTGACTTTAATTGGACTTTCATCCCCGCGTGTCCTTACAATACAAAACAGGATAGAACCCCCTTACCCTCTAAATCTAAAATACACCTCGCTCCACGCAAACCAACTAATCGTAAATCGAATCGAGCTAAACGCTCGCAGGTGTTTATGGTTGCCGCAATTCGTGGTGAGCTCTGAAAAATTCGTCGTATTTCTTTGCTTCCTCTATGCCGGGAATTCTGACTTTCAGCATATTAGTAAAAATTATCGGGGCATAGCCCAATCGACTTGCAAAATCTTCGGAAATTTTCGGGCGGAAAACCGTGTACTCGTCGGCGTAATTAAATTCTTCAAGCCGAGCGCCTTCCGCGTGCAGCTGTTTCAGCGCCGTTTCAAAGTTTCGTTTGAGTTCCGCTCTCAGATAAAAGTCATAACGCGACGCCCTTGCCGCGCGGCAGGATCTGCGGCGACGCTTTTTGCCTATCTGATTTTTTCTGTCGCTTACGTAAAAGCAGCAACTCGGATAGTCGTCGTATCTGCCGTCGGCGTAGAAAATCGTGCCGTCGGAACTCAGCGTTGCGTCTTCCGTCTCTATCCGAGCGCTTCCGACTTTATCGCAATCGCGTTCGCCGTACTTATCACATTTATCGTACGCGTCGCAATCGGAGAAATCGTCTTTTTCGCAGTCGTCGCAGGCGCACGCAACTCCGTTTTTGCGGTCGAAGTAGTTTATGATATCAGCCGCCTCTTCACCGTCAGCCATAAAAATATCTCTCCCGTTAATAAGAGCAAGTTCGGGCAAGCCGATATACGTGCCTAAATGCGAGCGATCGGGCATGTACACCTTATAAACGCCGTACGTGCCTAAAAACGTTGCCGCCCGATAATCGTAGCTCTCCAAAAACCGATTGAGCCTTTTTTCAAAAATTCTCTTCTTCATATTTTTACCTCCGCGTCGTGAAATTTTGTCTTTATTTACTTGAAAAACGCAATATACGAATAATTTTCGTATTATTTGCCCGTAAATCCGATTTTTTGCCGCCTTTTTTCTTGTTTGGGAAATAATTCGGCAAAAATTATTCTGAATTTGATAGTTGTCTATTATATATCCTTTATATTAGCACCGAAATACGTTTTTGTCAAGTTTTGAAGTAGTATTTTCCCTTGGAAAAAGCTTTTTTCAAAGAGGAAAAAGCCGTTATTTTGCCCGAAAACAGGCTTAAATGCCACTTTTACGAAAATTTCTCGTGCAATACGAATAATTCTCGTAAAGATTTAAGCCGATTAATCTTTACGGAGTTTTGATTTTTTCCGATTTTCATTTTTTCTTGAAAACGCCTGCTTTTTCTCGGTTTTTAGCCGATTTTAGCCTGAATTTAAGCAAAAATCTTTGTTTTTTGCGAAAAGGCTTAGTTTGAGTAGTTTTTGCTTTTTTTGGAGTCACAAGCGTAATTTGATTAAAAACAGCTGAAATATACGAAAAATTCTCGTAAAGCACGAATATTTTTCGTATTTTGCGGTTTTTTCGATAAATTTGCAGTTTTTTGCGGCGCTTATCGCGCAATAAAAGTTTTATTCGTATTTTAATCGATAAAGTCGCGGGCTTTTTTTGGCTTCGTTTGCACGTGAGCCTCTATATTTTTCAAACGCCGCCCTCATTTTTCATGTCGAGGCTGAGCCTATCATGAGCGTTTTATCCGCCGAAAGTTCATGGCAAGTCGATTTTAATATCGAAACGGTTTGCCGTGAGATTCCAGGGGTATTTGAGTTTGCTCTTCTTCTGCCGTTATGTGGCGAAAACTCAGTGATTCGGTAAATCGGTGCAATTAAAGTTAATTCGGATACAAAAAGTTCAAGTTAATTCGCAGTATTTCATACGAATATTTCTCGTACCGCACGAAATATTCTCGTAAACACCGCAAATTCGGGGTTAAATATGCTTAAAAATGCGTAAAACCGTGCAAAATTCATAAAAAATCGGGCGAGCTTGACTTTTCCGGCAAAAGTTTATATAATAGAAAAAAACGCTTCGGAGCGCACGATGAACATAGTATCCATTCTCAAAAAAAATCCGATAATCCACGCCGTCTCCACTGCCGACGATTTTTTGAAGGCGGCAAACGGAAAAAGCGACGTCATTTTCCTGTTGAAAAGCGAGGTGTCCGCGCTCAAAAAATTCGTCGCTTACGCGCACGATCGAGGAAAAAAAATCTTTATTCACATCGATCTGGCGGACGGGTTGGGCAAAGATGAAGCGGCTGTCGAGTTCGTCGCTAATTTTATTAAGCCGGACGGCATTATTTCCACCAAATATTCGCTGGTCAGAGCGGCGAAAGAGTTGGGGCTTGGTACGGTTTATCGCGTTTTTCTCATCGACAGCCAGGGCGTAAAGACGGCAATGAGTACGGTTAAGAAATCTGATTGCGATTTTGTCGAAGTTATGCCGGGTATTATTTATAAAGAAATTGCGGCGTTTTCGTCGCTCGGTAAAAATCTGATTGCCGGCGGGCTTATCGAAACTCGCGATGAGGTCGAAGCCGCGCTAAGTGCCGGCGCAATCGCGGTTTCCACAAGCAGTAACGCTTTGACGTAATTTAATTTTGATTTTCATTTTTCGGGATGTATTTGTTGAAAACGCAAATATGTCCTATTTTTTTGTTTTTAATATTTTAATTTTTATTGCAGATTTTCGCCTGTTTTGATAAGAATGTGCAATTACGACGGGTTCCGGGATTGTGCGAAATCGGTTGCGTTCTTTGTGGTCAGATTTGGTCTTTTATAGGGGCTTTGCGCGTATGCCCAACGACTGACGTTTTGCTTTAATCGATTGCCGTAGATGGGGGTTATTCGGTGAATTTGCGGTGAGGTATTCCGAGAGATACGGCTTTTATTATTGCTTGTCTGTTTTGTTGT
>CAKQJJ010000098.1 GCA_934247335.1 uncultured Clostridia bacterium
AGTATATGTCGCTCGACTGGCACGGCTGTATAAACCTCATGAAGGGCGCAATCGACTATTCCGATTATATTTCCACCGTCAGCCCCACGTATGCGCAGGAAATCTGCACAAGCGAATACGCTCACGGACTGGAAGACGTGCTCAATAAAAACAAACACAAGCTTCGCGGCATTCTCAACGGAATCGACTACGACGTGTACGATCCCGCTGCAAGTAAGTCGCTTTTCGTCAACTATTCCGCCGAAAGTCTGGAAAAGAAAGCCGAAAACAAGCAGGAACTTCAAAAAATGCTCGGCTTGAACGTCGACGCGGGCGCCCCGCTCATCGCAATGATCACGCGCCTCGTAAACCACAAGGGTATCTCGCTCGTGCGCAGCGCGTTCAACGATATCATGAACAGCGGAGCTCAGTTCGTAATTCTCGGAACGGGCGACGCCGATCACGAAAATTTCTTCCGCCATATGCAAAATCTATACGGAAACCGCGTTCACGCCGTCATTACCTTCAATAAAGACCTCGCGCAAAAGATTTACGCGGGCGCGGATATTTTCCTTATGCCCAGCATAAGCGAGCCGTGCGGACTCAGCCAGATGATAGCGCTTCGCTACGGCACCGTTCCGGTAGTTCGCACGACCGGCGGTCTTAAAGATTCGATAGAGGACTGCGGCGACGGCAAAACCGGCAACGGCTTTACTTTCTCGGGCGCAAACGCAGGCGAACTCAAACACGCCGTGGACAGAGCGGTAGGCTTGTACTGCGTTTACGGCGATATCTGGAAAGGACTGCGCGAACGCGCCGCAAAATGCGATTTCAGCTGGACCGAAAGCGCAATCAAATATCAGGCGTTCTACGACGAAATGTTTTAAATCAAAGATTAAAAACTTCAATCGTCAGCAATAATCAACATATATATGATACGTGGGAAAGTCTTGTAAATTTTACGCTACTTCGGAGGAAACAATGGAATTTACCGCAACGTCGCTTAAAGACGCAATAACCGATAAACTCACAAAATACTATGCGACGGCTTACAACAATGCGACGCCCCTTCTCATGTATAAGGCGGTTGCGCTCGTCCTTCGCGACATACTACTCAAAAAGAAGCAGGACTTCAACCAGAACGTTCGCAAAAAAGGCAGCAAACGAGTTTACTATCTGTGTATGGAATTTCTGATAGGAAGAAGTCTTAAAAACAACCTCTACAACCTCGGACTTACCAAAGTGGTGCAGGAAGCCATTTCCGACACCGGAATAACGCTCGATCAGCTGTACGATATGGAAGCGGACGCGGGACTGGGCAACGGCGGACTGGGTCGTCTCGCCGCATGCTTTATGGACAGTCTGGCTTCGGGCAACTATCCCGCAATGGGCTTTTCCATACGCTACGACTACGGCTTTTTCAAGCAGAAAATAGTGGATAATCAGCAGGTTGAACTGCCCGATATGTGGCTGGACACCGGAGAAGTGTGGATGATGCCGCGTTCGGATAAGAGCTTCGTCGTAAAACTGGGCGGAACGCTCGAAGAACGTTGGGACGAAAAAGGTCTGCACGTCGAGCAGAAAAACGCCTCTATCGTCGAAGCCATCCCCTACGACGTCATGGTAAGCGGCTACGACAGCAAGGGAGTAAGCGTGCTTCGTCTGTGGCGAGCAACCGGCGTAAACGATTTCGATATGAAGTCGTTCACTCAGGGCGACTACATGAACGCCATGCGTGCCGAATCGGAAGCCGAAATCATCTCCAAGGTGCTGTATCCGTCCGACGACCATTACGCGGGCAAACAGCTTCGTCTGTCGCAGCAGTACTTCCTCGTAAGCGCAAGCCTGCAATCCATAATCAAGGATCACTTAAAGGTGTATCCGTCGCTTGACAATCTCGCGGACAAAGTGGCTATTCATATCAACGACACGCACCCCGCGCTTGCCGTTCCCGAACTTATGCGCCTTCTTCTCGACGAATACGGCTATTCGTGGGAACAGGCATGGCACATGACGGTAAACACCATTGCGTACACCAATCACACCGTAATGGCGGAAGCGCTCGAAAAATGGAACGAAGACTTGTTCCGCATCAAACTGCCGCGTATATATCAGATAGTTAAGGAAATAGACGCTCGTTTTATGGGCGAGCACAAGGAAGTCGATCCCGACAAACTGCGCGCCATGTGCGTCATCGGCAACGGTCAGATTCGTATGGCAAACCTTTGCGTAATAGGCTCGCACAGCGTAAACGGCGTTTCGGCACTGCATTCCGAAATAATCAAGGACAGCGTTTTCCACGACTTTTACACCATCCTGCCCGAGCGTTTTACGAACGTAACCAACGGCATCGCGCACAGAAGATGGCTCAATCAGTCCAATCCGCGCCTCGCGTCGCTCATCACCGACCTTATCGGCACCGGATATATAAAGGACGCGTCCAAACTTATCGGACTTAAAAAATATACGTCCGACAAGCAGGTTCTTCAAAAGCTGGACGAAATCAAGCTTGCCAACAAGCGCGACTTCGCAAAGTATATAACCGATTATTCGGGCTTCAAACTCAACCCCGATTCCCGTTTCGACGTTCAGATAAAACGTTTGCACGAATATAAGCGCCAGTTGCTCAACGTCCTGAAAATAGTAAATTACTATTTGGACATAAAAGATAATCCCAATGCCGATTTCACTCCCAAAACCTTTATTTTCGGAGCAAAAGCCGCAGGCGGATATTATCACGCAAAGCGCATAATCTCGCTTATAAACTGCCTGTCCGCGCAGATTCAGAAAGAACCCGCGGTAAAGGAAAAACTGGACGTCATGTTCCTCGAAAACTACAACGTCACCAACGCCGAGCATCTCATCCCCGCCAGCGAAGTGTCCGAGCAGATTTCTCTTGCCGGGAAAGAAGCTTCGGGAACCAGCAACATGAAATTCATGTTAAACGGCGCGCTGACTCTCGGAACCATGGACGGCGCAAACGTCGAGATCTGCGAACGCGTGGGCAACGACAACATCTTCATTTTCGGTTTGAAAACCGACGAGGTGGAGCAGGAATGGAAGCGCGGCTACAACGCGTCGCTTCTGTACTCGTCCAATCCCCGCATAAGAAGAGTGGTGGACGAACTGCGCGTGGGCTTCAACGGTCAGAGCTTTGCCGACATCGCCGACTATCTTGCCGTCGGAACCAATTACGTTGCCGACCCGTATATGTGTCTGCGCGATTTCGACGACTATCTCCGCGCTTCCGACGAAATAGAAAAAACATATCTCGACAAGGAAAAGTGGAACAAAATGGCGCTTGTCAACATTGCCGAAGCGGGCATTTTTGCCGCCGACCGCTCGATAAGCGACTACGCTCACAATATCTGGCATATCGCGCCTCTCAAATAATCAAGCAATGTACTTCAGTTACGATCCGTTAAACAGACAAGACAAAAGCGTAACGGGAGCGGTAGAAATATCGCTCCCTTTTACCGTTTCGCTCTCGTCCGAGGCAAACTGCGTCACGCTTATGCTGAAAAAAGAGGGCGAGCGTGAACAGGTCGTCGCCTATCCTATGCAAAAAGACGGCAACCGTTTTTCGGTTGAGCTTTGCATTACGACGACAGGACTGTACCGCTACTATTTTATCGCCGACGGAACCGAATTTTACTCGGGAGCAAACCTTCTTCCGTCCGATAAAGGAGAAAAGTGGACGATAACCGCCTACGAAAAGGCGTACCAAAGTCCCGAATGGCTGTACGGCGGAATTATCTATCAGATTTTTCCCGACAGATTCGCAATCGGCGGAGAGAGAAAGAAAACCAAGCCCGACATGATTTACCGCGACGATTGGGACGGCGTTCCGACTTATAAACCAAACGCCGACAATATCGTGGAAAACCGCGACATGTTCGGCGGCAATTTCGACGGAATAATCGAAAAATTGGACTATCTCGCCTCGCTCGGCGTATCGGTTATATACTTAAATCCGATTTTCGAGTCCTTTTCCAATCACAAATACGACACCGCAAACTACGGTCTTACCGATTCCGATTTCGGCAGTCTGAAAGATTTTTCGCGCCTTATCGCCAAAGCGGAAGAGAAGGGCATAAAAATCATATTGGACGGAGTGTTTTCTCACACCGGCGCCGACAGCGTTTATTTCAACAAAAACGGCAGATTTTCGGGCGAAGGCGCGTATAATTCGCAGCAAAGCCCTTATTACGACTGGTATAAATTCCGTTCCTATCCCGACGATTACGAGTGTTGGTGGGGCGTTAAAATTCTACCCAACGTCAACGAAAACAACCCGTCTTTCAATCAGTATATAAACGGCGAAGACGGAATTATCCGCCGCTATATAGATATGGGCGTTGCCGGCTGGCGACTGGACGTTGCCGACGAACTCCCCGACGAATTTTTGTATTCGCTTGCAAAATCGGCAAAAACCGCAAAAAAGGACGCGCTCGTTTTGGGCGAGGTGTGGGAAAACGCCGCAACCAAGTATTCGTACGGATATAAACGCAATTACCTCACCGGAAGACAGCTCGATTCGGTTACGAACTATCCGCTCAAAAACGCAATTCTCGATTTCGTCGGCGGCGGAAAAGCGGACAAGCTGGACGACGTGATCCGCGAACTTATAAACGATTATCCCGCACGCGTTCTGCACGCGCTTATGAACGTTATCGACACGCACGACACGCCGCGCGCAATAACCGCTTTCGGCGAGTACGACGACGTTTCTACAAAGGATAAACGAAGCGTGGCAAAAATCAAAAACTACGACGAAGCCGCAAAAAAACTGCGTCTTGCCGCCGTTTTACAGTATTTTATGCCCGGAATTCCCACCGTGTTTTACGGCGACGAGGCGGGAGAGGACGGATTCGAGGATCCTTTCAACCGCCGCTGCTATCCGTGGGGCAAGGAAGATAAATCGCTCGTCGAATTTTATAAAACGCTCGGTAAAATCAGAAAAGAAAACTATTCTCCGCTTGCAAAGGGCGATTATATTCGCCTGCCCGCACCCGAAAACGTGTTCCGCTTTATAAGAGAGGACGGCAAAAACCGCCTGGAAATAATCGTGAACGCTTCGGAAACCGACTACGTTTTGCCGCCGCATTCCGCCGATTTGTTAAGCGGAAAGGAAACGGAAAAAGTCGAAAGTCGTTCGGCTGTCGTTTTAAAGTGATAATACACTAAAAAATATCGGCAAGCGCGCAAAAATCTGTTGATTTTTGTTTTGCTTTATGTTATAATGTAACGAGAAAACCAAGAACTTCAATATTAACGGAGTGAAAATTATGAAGAAATTTAAAATGCTTATTGTTGCTTGTCTTGCCGTCTGTGTGGCTTTCGTCGCAACCGGCTGCTCCAATCACGTCGTAATGAAAAGATACGTAGACGTTGACGAACGCACGCTCGGATACAGACTGATGGGCGACGGCTCTTTCTACCTGTTCAACGACGGCGACGTTGCCGAAGACTGGCCCGACTATTATTACGAATCCACCAACGACGTAGTTGACGGACGTCCCTGGAACGACCGCCTCGGCGATATCAAGAAAGTGGTCATCGGCGACAACATTTCCTCTTTGGGCGAATATGCTTTCTACGGCGCAACTTCGCTTAAAGAAGTGGTCATCGGTCGCGACGTCGAAAGCATCGGCTTAAACGCTTTCAAAAACTGCTACAATCTGACTTCTATATCCGTAGACAAGGACAATCCCTATTTCTCGATGGAAGAAGGCTGCCTTGTTCAGATCTCCACCGGAAAGCTCATCCGCGCTACCTCAAAATCGGAAATCACCGTTCCCTCGACAGTAACGACTATGGAAGACGGCGCTTTCTACGGACTCGGTTCGCTTAAAAAAGTGGACATGTCTCAGTCTCCGATCACCGATATCAACGACGACGCGTTCAGAAATTGTTCTTCGCTTTCCACCGTCGTTCTTCCCGAAGACCTTAAAAC
>CAKQJJ010000099.1 GCA_934247335.1 uncultured Clostridia bacterium
GCTGATATTCACCGCAGAACGGCTCCCGGCCAAGCAACGGCGGGGGCTGTTTTTCTGCCCGGACGATTTATTTTCGTAGACCGAAATATTAAAGTCTGCGTTTTCGATGTTTTTTTCGTCCATATTACACCAATATAACCGAATTTAACAGCAGTTTGCCGTCGCTTTCGATGGTAAAACAGCTGATATCGTCAAAGTTTTCCAATCTCAGCGCACCGCAACGGAATTCGTCGGCGCGCAGGTTGACTTTTATCCACTCTTTATATCCGCGAAGATGCACAGCGTGAGTAAAATTGAGGTAGTCGCCGTCTTTTTTCCCGGTTACCGTGACGGTCATGCGCATGTCGCTTTCGATATACACGGTTACCTGAATGTAGGTTTTTCCCTCCATTTTATAGCGGAATTCGCCGAATTTAAAGGTTGAAAGCGAATCGAAATCGCTGGTTACGCCCTTTAAGCCGTATTCGCCCTCCTCTATATAGGGCGAGAGCGAGCCTTTTTCGCCGTGACCGCCCAAAACGGTCCAGTCGTCCACGCCGTCCTCCACGCTGTACAAAAGGTGAGCTTTTGCCGTATCGGTGGGCTTTACTTTCATAAGGAAGGGAATATTCTGAACGAGTTCGCTGGTAACCGAAAAGCCATTTTCGTAGCTTGCGGTGACGAACGCGCACATTTGCTCTTTGGGCGCATACACGTTTACTCTTGCCATATAATTGCCGTCCTGCAAAAAGGACAGCGGATAGCGGTGCCAGTTTTTGTACGCAAACGGCATGTCGCCTTCCGAAACGAACAGTCTTACGTCCGAAACGGGCAACGACGGATCTATTTTAACGTCGTAGAACAGGCTTCTTCCGCTTTCTCTTGCCACTATTTCGGGCTGACGAGGCAGTTTTTCTGCCGTTCCGAAATTACATTCGTCCACGAATATGCGGATATTTTTTATCTGATCGTCGCTTAGCAGTCCGCAGCGGCGTTCGCCTATTACGAAACAGCAGCGATTGTTTCGGACGTTGTTGGTAAGGTCGCTCATGTATTCGATGCTGTTGTCGCGCGCGTTTCCCGCGACTTCGGCAAGAATGGGAACGTTTACGTCGCCGGCGTACGGAGCGTTGTCGATACAGATATTGTACTGCATCTGCTTGGTTCCCGTAAGCGCGGGCGAATCGATATACCCGGAGTTGAACAACGCAACTCCGCAAGCGAGATTTCCTTCTACGTACGCGGCTTTCCACACCTGAAAAGCGCCGGTTTTTACGCCGAAAACGCTGATTTTACCGGTAATTTCCGGTTGATTTTCGAGAAAAGTGACTCCGCGCAGCATGAGAGTAGCCCACACGTACCAGCACGATTGCTTGGGATTGTCGGGCAGGTTGAGCCCTGCGTCCGGGCACACGAAATAGTTTGCCTCGGTGAGAGAATGCGGATAGACCGTGTACAATTCGGTGCGGCGCTTTCCCACGTAATCTATTACGAGCGCGCAGTACCCTGCCGACAACAGCAGATTTACGTACGTTTCGTCGAACACGTCCATGACGTCGTTCATCACGACCACGCCTGCCCCGTTTGCTTTTTCGGGGCGGTAATAACGCGAAAAAATACGCGTGCAACCGTCGGCGCACGGATCGCCGTTAAAAAACACGTATTCAACTGTGCGATCCGCCTGCTTTTCGGAAGAAATTACCGTTTGTTCGAGAGGCTGAGCTCTCCTGTCGTAATTTTTCCAAAGCGTGGCGGTGGTAAAAAGTTCCACTTGTCGCCCTCTCCGATTTTCTGATTGTAATATTGTACTCTATTTCGTACGATTTGTCAAGTTTTTGTTTGCGGGCGTTACATCATCAGCGTGAGAACTACCATCATCAGATAAAACGCTGTTGAAACCGAGCCTTCGATTACCGAAACGATAAACTTACCCTTGCTTATTCCTTCTTCTCTTCCGAGATACGGATTTACGGGCAAGCCCTCGCCCTGCGGCGAACGGCGCTCCCTCATCGCAAAGCCGAGCGCGGCGCAGTTGAGCGCGACTACCGCTATTCCGGGCAGATAGTAGACGATAACGAAAATCTTTTCCCATGCGGAAAAGTGCTGCTCGCCGCCTATCGACGCCAGCGCGAACACGAATACTATAATCACGAACGCCACTCCGCATCCGATAAGCGTCACTGCGGTGGCGACGAACTGCAACTGACTGCACAAAAACGCGCGGCAATCGCCTTTTTTATTTATGCCCGCCGAGCGCAGAATCCACGATATCGACGACAAGACGACGCATAAAATTCCCGTCCACAATCCCACGCTTGCGGTAAGCGTTACAACCGCGGAAAACTCGGATATTTTGTTTAAGAATATATACGCGATTGCGCCGAATACGACGTAAAACACGCCGCTCGCGAACGCCGTGATAAGCGCGGCTTTCGATAGTTTTACATATTTCACTGGAAAACCCTCCCGTTGCAGCAGCACAATCTCACTGCTTTTTTACAGTATATCACATTTTATTCATAATTTCCAGTCCGAAAACAAAAAAAATATTTTTTTTATGGAAAACGGTTGTTTTTAGCGTGGTCATCTGTTATAATTTGCCTGCATTAAATAAAAAAGAAAGGAGAAAAATATGCAAACTCAAAAGAATACGATAAAGCAGCAGCTGCCCGCTTATCCTTTGTTCGTAAAAGACCCGTTCTTTTCCATATGGTCGCCCAGTGAAAAGCTCAACGAAAGCGACACTATTTTCTGGACGGGTAAAACCGTAAAGACGTTCGGTCTCGTGTATGCCGACGGAAAAACTTACAGTTTTATGGGATTACAGGAAAAAGCCGAAAAGCTTGCTCAGACCTCGCTTAAAATAACCGCGTTCGGCACCGAATACGGCTTTACCGGCGATAAATTCGACCTTAAAGTCACCTTCACTTCGCCGCTCATGCCCGACGATCTCACCACTCTTTCCTGCCCGGTTTGCTATGCGGACTACACGCTTACTCCCAAAACCGAACTCAAAGAAGTTACCGTCGCGCTCTACCTCGACGAAGCTTACTGCTACGACAGAATGACCATGCCCGTGCGTATGGGCAAAATCAAGTCGGAAGGCTACGAAACGAGCTGGTTCGGACTTAAAAAGCAGCTGGTTATGAGCCAGTCGTACGACGATTCCTCGGCAGAATGGGGATACTGGTACGTTTCCGGCAACAACGCGGCTATTGCTTCCGACAATATGCTTAAACGTTTCGTTGCATGCGGCGCGCTTAATTTCGATTTCGACGAAAACAGAAGAAAGTATATTTTAGCTTACGATAAGCGCGAAAACGCTTCCGAAGCGTTCTCGGGTACATTTACCGTTGCTTTCGACGACACCGTTTCCATTTTCTACTTCGGCGATTGGCTGAAAGGCTACTATTTCAACGAAGGAAAAACCATTCTCGACGCAATCGAGGACGCGAGAGTAAACAAAGACAAAGTATTTGCTAAATGCGAAAGCTTTGACAGAAAGCTTAAAAAAGCTGCAAAACCGTACGGCGAGGACTATCTGCTCGTGCTGTACGCAGGACTTCGCCAGGCGGTGGGCGCGCACAAGCTGGTTAAAGACAAGCAGGGCAAACCCTTGTTCCTGTCCAAAGAGTGCCACTCCAACGGCTGCCTTGCTACCGTTGACGTAAGCTATCCTTCCATTCCGTTGTTCCTGTTGTACAATCCCACTTTGGTTGAAGGCATGATGCGTCCTATTTATAAATTCGCAAAAATGCCGGTATGGGAAGGCGATTTCGCTCCGCACGATATCGGAACTTATCCTTACGCATGCGGTCAGATTTACGCGCTCATCGGCAGAAAGGACGGCGCGCACTACTGCGAAGACTTCTACGACAGAAACATTTACCGCAATCACGATTACGACTGCGACACCTCCTACACCTATCCCTTCTTCTACATGCTTCCCGCGGGCAGCAACGTTTACGACTTCAAGTATCAGATGCCGGTTGAAGAATGCGGCAACATGCTGATTATGCAGGCGGCTACTCTGCTTGCCAGCGGAGATATCAAGCTGGCTCGCGACAACTTCGACCTTATGTCCAAATGGGTTGAATATCTCGTCAAGTTCGGTCTGGTTCCGGGCGATCAGCTTTGCACCGACGACTTTGCCGGACATCTCGACAAGAATATCAACCTGTCCGTAAAGGCAATCGTGGGTATCGAAGCTTACGCTATCGTTGCCGACAAGCTGGGCGAAACCGAAATTGCCGCAAAAATGCACAAAAAAGCCAAAGAATACGCAATCGAATGGAAGAAAATGTGCGTTAAAGAAGGCAAAAACACGCCGCTCGTATTCGACGGAAATCCCGACGAAACGTTCAGTCTGAAATACAATATGGCGTTTGACGTAATGTTCGGCACCGATCTGTTTGACGAGCAGACCCGCGAAAAAGAAGTGGACACCTACATTGCTCACAACAACGAGTACGGCGTTCCGCTGGACACCAGAAGTACCTACACCAAGTCCGACTGGATTTTGTGGACCACCACTCTTACGAGCGACGTTGAAAAGCGTAAAGCGCTTATCGCGCCCGTTGCCAAGTTCCTGCGCGAGACGACCACCCGTTATCCCTTCACCGATTGGTATTACACCGACAGCGGAGTTATAAAGGGACATATCGATCGTCACGGCAAGCATTCCGGATTCAAGAACAGAACGGTTCAGGGCGGTTTGTTTATCACCTTGCTTGCGGACAGCGGTAAATTGAAATTGAAAAAATAATAATTTCGTAGTTTTATAGAGAAAAAATCGGTCGGGCGATAACGCTCGTCCGATTTTTTTATTGCCACGCATAATTACCAAAGCCCTCTCCGTCACGGTAAACCGTGCCACCTCTCCCGAAGGGCGAGGATTTAAATCGTTTTAAATAGAAAAGTCGATCCCGTTTTATGAATTTGCGCTGACTTATAAGATTCACTCTGACTCAAAAGTTTTTTGCCTGCTTTTTTCAAAAAAGTACGGAAAAATGCGCACGGAGATAATTCTTCGTACGCATTTTTGTTTTAGTTATTTAGTTTCGCTTAGAAATGAGAAGGCGTTTCGCTGGAACCGGGAGTGAGCGGAGCGTCGCTGCCGGTTTCGACGGGATAAACGTCGTTGTACTTTCTCATACCGGTGCCGGCAGGGATAAGTTTACCGATGATGACGTTTTCTTTAAGACCGATAAGCGGATCGACCTTGTTCTTGATTGCGGCTTCGGTAAGCACGCGCGCGGTTTCCTGGAAGGACGCTGCAGACAGGAAGCTGTCGGTTGCGAGCGCCGCCTTGGTGATACCGAGCAGGGTGAACTTACCCATTGCGGGTCTGCCGCCTTTCTGAATGGTTTCGAGGTTGGCTTCGTTGAACGCGTTGCTGTCCACCATTTCGCCGGGCAGGAGCAGAGTGTCGCCGCTGTTTTCGACGCGGACTTTTTTGAGCATCTTGTGGACGATGATTTCGATATGCTTATCTGCGATATCGACGCCCTGTCCGCGGTAGACCGCCTGAACTTCCTTAACGATGTATTCCTGCACTTCCTTGTGACCTTTGGTCTTCAAAATGTCGTGCGGATCGATAGGACCTTCGGTGAGCGGATCGCCGGGGTTGACGGTTGCGCCAGTATTGATGTTTGCTTTGAGTTTTGCGCCGAACGGAATGGAATAGTTGACGTCCTTTCCTTCGTGCGTGTGAACGGTAACGAATCTTCTGCCGTCTTTTTCAACCAGCTCTATCTTGCCGCCTTCGTGCGTGATGGTTGCAACGCCCTTCGGTTTTCTTGCCTCGAACAATTCTTCGACACGGGGAAGACCACGGGTAATATCGTCTGCCGCTGCGACACCGCCGGAGTGGAAGGTACGCATGGTAAGCTGTGTACCGGGTTCACCGATGGACTGAGCCGCGATGATACCTACTGCTTCGCCCACGCG
>CAKQJJ010000100.1 GCA_934247335.1 uncultured Clostridia bacterium
GTAAGCACTCTCCCCGTCACCATTTCTCTGTTGGCCATGAGGTACGACACGTCTGGAATAACGAGATCGATGCCCGGCCTGTCTCCGCCGGGAAAAGTCGATCCGCAGTCAACGACGATAATCTCGTCGTCGTATTCGAGCGCGGTCATGTTCTTGCCGATTTCGCCTACTCCGCCGATAAAGCTCACCTTAAGAGTAGGTCCATCATTACGTCTTTGCAAATGAACCTCCGAATATAACTGTAATATGTATTTAATTTGTTTTCGCCTATATTATACTACATACTAAAAAAAATAGCAACCGTTTAGAGGGTACGGTCGCTTGCTTTTTTGTAAAAAAATCGCGCATTAAGTAATTTTATCGTTCGGCTCCGGAAGCGGGGCGTTTTTTTATTTTACGCGCGCTTTTGCGGAAACTCGGTTTTTATACGTCCACTATTATCCCGTTTTTGATTATTCGCCTGTAATGCACGCCGAACACCTCGCCGCCGAGAACGACGCACTCTTTAAGCCGGGCGCCGCCGCGCACCACGCTGCCGCCGCAAACCACGCTCTCTTCCGTTTTGCCCAGAACGAGCGAGTTTTCGGAAATCACGTTCGAGCCGGATTTTTTCATTTCTTCTTTAAGCGGAAGCTGATAGAAAAATCCGCCGCAGAATTTCCGGTTTGCCTCGTAATAGCTTTTTATATCGCCGAGGTCGCTCCAGTATCCGTCGTGACGATACGCCGCAAGCGCGCCGTTTTTCATCAGAATCGGGAACAAATCGCGGGAAAAATCGAAAAATTCGCCTTCGGGCACGAAATCGAGCGCTCTTTTATCCACCACGTATGTGCCGAGGTTTACGAGGCTGCCTTTTTCGGCGTTTTGCGGCTTTTCGAGAAAGCTGCGCACTCTGCCGCTATTATCGGTTTTTACCACGCCGTAGCGAAAGGGCGCGTCGGACGGCTTTACGGCGATTGTCGCAAGCGCGCCGCTTCGCTTGTGCAGAGCCGCCATTTCAAACAGATTTATATCCGACAGACAGTCGCCGCTGAGCACGAAAAAGCAGTCGCCGAGAAGTTTTGCGGCGTTTTTAACCGCGCCGCACGTTCCGAGCGGTTTGCCCTCGGTTACGGTGACGCACTCGGCGCAGGCGTATTTTTCGGTTCTTTTTCGTATAACGTCGGGCAGATACCCGGCGGCGTACACTATTTTCCGCACGCCGTAGTAGCCGAGTTGCGCGGTAACGTAGTCGAGAATCGGGTAGCCGCACACGGGCAAAGCGGGCTTGGGAATATCGGAAGTAAGCGGCATAAGGCGGCTTCCTCTGCCGCCGGCAAGAACGATCGCGTTCAAAAAACAAATTCTCCTTGATAAAAATTCGGTTGTAGTATGCCGAAGACCGCAAAATATTATTCTTTGGTTTTATTCTCGTCCGCTTTGCTTTCGTCCGCTTGCCCCGCGGAGCCTTGCTTTTCCGCTTTTTTCTTTTTCACTTCGGTTATTATCACGGTCGTAAGCTGATAAATCGACAGCAGAACGAGAAAAACGCCGTATAAGAAAGCAAGCGTTTTTCCCTTTACTTTAAGCGCGAAAAAAGAACACGCCACGCTCGTCGCAAGCGCGGGCAGGGCGATGGGCAGAACTTTTTTGTATTCCACCAGTTTGTTTTTGGTGTGGATGATAAGCGTTATCGCCGCCATGGGAATAAACGCGACGAGATTTATCGCCTGTGCCTCGTGCTGAGTAAGACCGCAGAATATGGTAAGCAGCGGAATGGTAAGCGTTCCGCCGCCCATGCCCATTCCGCCGATAACTCCGCCCACCAGCGTGCAGGCTATTAAAATTATTATTTTCAGCATAAAAAAGCGTTCAGCCTCCTATCATAAGCTTTATTCCGGCAGCCATCATCATCAGCGCGAACACGCCGCCCACCAGCCACGGCGGAAGCTTTTTTAGCAGCAGCGCGCCCGCTATTCCGCCCGCCGTTACGCCGCCCACGGAATACCACAGTTGCGGAAAGGGAGCCGCTCCCTTAAACAGATACACGCACGCGGAAAAAAGCGTTATCGGAGCGATTACCGCTATTGCCGTCGCGTGGGCTTTTTTGGTGGGAAGCCCCACCATTTTTTCGAGGAACGGCACGCAAAGCATTCCTCCTCCGCCCCCGAAAAAGCCGTTGACGCAGCCTATAAGCGCCGACAAAAACACGTTTAAGGCGCCTTTGAAAAATTTTTTCATAACGGCATTATGCGCTTTTTGCGGATAAATATGCCGGGCGGGCGGCTGCAAAAATTCGCCGATTAAGCGCCGTCGCGATATAAATTAAGAAAAATGCGCACAATATGCGTAAATAACCGGTCGTTTATGAAAGAGATTTGAAAAAAAATTCGGTAATGAGCCAAAAACAATTGCAATATTATTGAAAATAGTCTATAATATACGGGTGTACGCGTTACGGTTATCGCGTACGAAAAAATCAAGCAAAGTTATTACTCAAAAGGTGAAAAAGAATGATTAAAACAAAATGGATGAAAAAACTGTTAACCGCTCTTTGCGTCGTCGCAATCGCTCTCGTAGCCGTGGTTTCTTTCCCCGGCGCGGAAGTGGCGAAAGCAGACAACATCAGCGTTGCCAACGGAGATTTTTCCTCGTACTCGTCCGATCTCGTGCCCAACAACTGGACCAAATCGGGTGACACCGGCGCAAATATCTTCACCGGCGTTTACGACGGAAAGGTCGGTTACGACAAGCACGGATTCAGCAACGTCGATCTGCTTGAACACGGCACCGCTTCGCGCGATTTCCTCGTAATCAACTCCAAGGACACCAAGGCGTACAGCGCGTACGCTTCGTCCGACATTACGGTTTCCGCAAGCTCGTACTATCAGTTCACCGTAAAGGCGAAAGCCGACATCACCGTGGGCGGCGCGTACTTCTCGATTACCGGTCTCGACGAAGAGATTTCTCTTCCCGTAGCTGCAGACGGAACGTGGACCACGCACAAGATTTATCTCGCAACCGGTTTCAACACTTCCGGTTCGGTTAAAATCTCCCTCTCCCTCGGTAAAGACAACGCCGAAGCAAAAGGCTGGGTTATGTTCGACGACGTAAGCGCAGAAAGCCTTACCTATCGCGACTACGCAACCGTTGAGCTTGCCGACAACGTTCTCGTAAAGGACGTCAATATTCCTTACGTTGACGGCATGATCGAAGGCGGCGATTTCTTCACTCTCGACAGCACCAAGTGGACGATCGGCGGAGATAAGGCAAACGCGTTCTACGGAATCGCAAGCACCAACACTCAGCTCGAAGGCAAAGAAGACATCGTTATCGCGCCCAACTTCAACGGCAGCGAAAACAACTTCCTCCATATCGCTTCCGTAAACGACGAAGCAACCTACGTTACGGTTACTTCCAATCAGTTTACCGTTAAGCCCGACGAGTTCTATCGCATAAGCTATTTCGTTCTCGACGACGGCACCCTTAAATCCGGCACCAACGTCGCAAACGCAAAACTTTACTATAAATACGCAAACTCCTCCGCCGAATTCAAATCGGTTACCGCAAACAACATTCAGTCGGGAACCGCAAACGCAAGTCACTTCGGCTGGATCGAAAAAGAATTCTACGTCAAGGGCTCGGCTTTCACCGACGTCGTTTGCAAGCTCGAATTCTCTATCGGCGAAGAAGGCACTCCCGCTAAGGGCGGCGTGTTCATCGATGACGTGCGCGTTCAGAAGCTCACCGCAGAGCAGTATTCGGACGCTTCGCCCGAGTCCTCCGTTATCGCAAACGCCGACTCCGATATCACCGATTCCACCGGCGTTACCAACGGCGCGTTCTACTCCTACAACATCACCGACGGCAAGCTTATCCCCACCGGCTGGAACAAAATAGTTGCCGGCGACAGCACCACCAACGGCTACGGATACAGCTCGGTTAAAGCCGACGATTCCGACGCTTCGTTCGAAGTAGTAAAGGCTTCCGATCCCGAAGCAAACGTAGGCACCTACGAATGCGCGATGAAGATGTCCTCTTCGATTAACACCGCGTTCGCAATGCAGTCGTCCGCAATCTCGGTTGCAAGCGGCAAATACGAACTTATCACCGTCAATCTTTCCGCAATGAACGTCACCGGCAACGGCGCAAGCATCGTTATCCGTCGCAGCAACGGCGCAATCGTAGCGGTTAAGGAAAACATCACCGTTGCGGGAACGTACGCGTTCTGCATCAAGGGCGATTCGAGCGAAAGCACGAGCGTTTACGCCGAAATCTGGCTGGGTATGTTTGACAGAAACAGCAACCGCGACAAGCTTGCTTCCGGCACGATTTACGTCAAGAGCGTTACCGCCGCAGAATCGAGCGAAGAAGTTTACAACGCATACGAGTCCTCCACTTCCAACAATCAGATTGCAGGCTCGGTTGCATACTCCGACGTTTGGATCGCAAGCGACGCAAACGACAACGTTCTTTCCAACTGGACGGTTTCTTCCGCAGTTGAAGGCGCAAAGGTCGAATACGTTGCAAGCGAACTCGAAGGCGAAAAAGTGATAAAACTTACCAACGTAAGTCCCAACGCTTCCACCATCAGCCTTACTCCCGCGGCAAAAATTTCTTCCTCTTCTTATTATAAAGTTACCGTTAAGCTCAAAATAATCGGTTCGCTCGACGACGTCGACGCAAACGAAAAGGGTTACAAGGGCGTTCGCGCAGGTATCATCACCGGCGAAGACACCGCGGATACCACCAAGTATGTCGTTTCCGACATCAAGGAAACCACTCTTAAAACCGACAAGTACAACTACGTAACGCTTGAATTCTTCGTTAAGGGCGGCACCAGCGACGCAAACGTCACTCTGTTCGTCGGCATCGGCGAAAACGTTACCGTAGCGGAAGGCGAAGACGCTGTTCCTTACACCGCAGGCACCGTTTACATCAAGGGCGTTGCGGTTGAAAGCAGCTCCACCACCGAGTATACCAACGCTAAAAACGATCTTAAAGATACTCAGGTTCTCGTAAATCTGTCCGAGTCCGACGACGATAATTCCGATGACAACACCGACGACGATAACGCTAACACCGGGATGGACACCACTACGCTTTGGCTGATGATCGGCTCCATTATCTTTGCTTTGGCACTTATCGCAGTACTTGTTGTATACTTCGTCCGCAAGTATCAGAAGAAACATCCCAAGAAACCCGCGCCCGTTAAAGGTCGCCCCTCTTACGACAGAGCAAACGTGAATCACGACGGCGATGGCGCTAAGAAGTCCACCGACGAAAAGACCGGCGCCGTAGAACAGTCCGAAGACGTTGACAAGTTCTCCGACGAAAACGAAGAAAACGCTTCGGAAGAAACTACCGAAAACGCCGAGGAAACTTCGGAAGAAAATGCGGAAAACGCAGAAGAAACCGAGGAATCCGCTTCGGAAGAAACCGCTGAGGCTCCTGCAGAAACTCCTGCGGAAACCACCGAAGAAGCTCCCGCAGAAAGCGCAGAAGCAGCTCCCGCCGAAGAGAAAACCGAAAACACGGATAACACCGACAATCAGTAATCACGGTTAAAACCTTAAGCCGCCGAGGAAATTACCCCGGCGGTTTTCTTTATTTCGTTTGCGGCATATCCGTACTTGTCTTTTCTTTTATCGTTTTGCACGAGAAAATCGGAAACATGTGCGAACAAATATGAGCAAAAAACTGGTAAAACGCTCCTGGCGAAGGTTTCTGGAAAAGTACGCTTGAAAAAACACATTATTTCAAAAAACAAATAAATTCTCGCGATAATTGCCGCAGCGTATTCGCTCGCCTGATTTTTTCATTTATAAAAACAGCCGCCACCTCTTCCACCGAGGAACGACTGTTTTTTATTTGATATTTGGTGTTTTCTGCTTACTTCTTCTACCGGTTGCCGTACACCTTTACGAGCCGACCGGT
>CAKQJJ010000101.1 GCA_934247335.1 uncultured Clostridia bacterium
CATGACGGCAACAAACGCTATCAGCGATCCGAGACACGATCCTACGCTTTGTCCCGGTCTTTTAAAGAACATATTTCTCTCCTCTCGTCAGAAATTTTTGAACATAGCGTGGAATAAATCTATATGACCGTACAGCGGAAGCGTTCCCGCCTTTCGTTTTGCGACGTTGATTATACCGATAACCGAAAAGGCGACGAAAAACAACGCGCCCGGCATTCCGACGAACAAGAACAGTAAATTAAGAAAATCGGAATTGGCAATCGTGAGCAGCATCCAGAAAATCGACCAGCCGAGCGAAAACGCGAAATTCAGCAGTCCCTGGCACATATGAAACATTGCGTAAGCCGACTTTCTTGCGAAAATAAGCGGAACGAGCAGCAGCGGTCCGAAATAGGACAACACCGCAAATCCGCGCGACGAACCTATGTCGGACAGGTCGAATTCGGATGTGTGGTCTTCGATTTCCCACAATTTAGCCACGGCGCTTTTTTGCGGCTGAGGCGGCGCTTTCGGTCTTTGAGCGGCGGCTCCGGTATATTTCGGATTTTTGGTTCCGCACTTGGGGCATACTGTTGCGCCGTTAGATATGTACGTGCGGCAATTTGGACAAAATGGCATACTCTTCTCCTTTTTATTTGTATTGTACCGAGATGGTGAAACGCGAGCCGAACGAGCGTATATTGCAACTGACTCCTTTCGTCAGTTGTTGCGCCGAACGCTGCGTGATACTTTTTACCAATCCCGCAAGCTTTTCGCAATCGTACTGCGGAATATCGAGCGAAAACGGTATAACGCTTTTTTCCTCTTTCATGCTTTGCAGAATAAAATTTTCAACGTCGTACAATCGCCTGAATACCCATTTTTCATTCGACGGGCACGATTCGCCCGATTGCGTTGAAGGCGAAAAATCGTCCGTGAACATACTTTTCGGGCAAGCGGGAACTTTACTTCTATCCCACGCGTATCCGCGCGCGATCATTCCGTCGTCGCCGAGATTGAGAAACGAGTAGCGTACGTTTTGCGGCTTATCGGTATTGCTTCCGAGCGTCATCGTGGGATCGACGTGGTAATATTCGCCTTTGATACGCACGATATTCCAGGCGTGAGCGCCGTTGCCGCCCGCCTCCGAAACCGTTCCGTCAACGACAATACACCATATTCCGATCTTGTCCGCAAAGTATTTGAACGCCGAGGCAAACCCGCTGCACTGAGCTTTTTTGAAATAAATAGCCGAAGCCGCGTTCTGATTGAATTGGTAGTTTATCTCGTACGTCGCGTTGTAGACGAAGTAATCGAGCAGTTTCTTTTCCGCGGAAACTTCGTCCCCGCCTACGATAGAAAACGAACGGGCGGTTTCGCGCATTGCCGTTTCGGCTTTTTTCAATATCACTTTGTCGTAGACGCTCTGCAACGAAACTTTTACTTCTCCGCGTGAACTGCACGTGGCAATCGCGCGCGGAGCGTAGAAAAATTCGGGATGATCGTACAGCACAGAAACGTAAACCCGGCTTATCTGTTCGTTCGTCAGTCCGCCGGCAAACTCTGCGTATTCCGACTGTCTTAGCAATGCGCGGCAGATTGCGTCGTACGCTTTTATTTCGGCGAAAGTCAGTTGGTTTTTATAATATTCGATTTGCATTAACCGTCGTATCTTTCGTTGCGTCCGCTGTTAATTTCTTCTTTCATGCTGGAAATATAGTTGATGAGCGATTTAACCATGCCATAGATAAGTCCGGGCGTGACGATTATTATGATTGCCCACAGCCAGTATTTGACTATAAACTGGAATATGGAGACGAAGAACCCGCTGATTACGAACCACAATACTTTCAACACGATCCATACGAAGTCGAGAATAACGTAAACGACGAAGCCCACCGCGTACATACCGAGGAAATATATAACCGCTCCGGTTGCCGCTGCAAGCAGAATCTGCCACCAGCCGAAGCCCATTTTATACACGAAAAAGCTGGCTATCGCGCCTATTACCGCAAGCGCAATGAAAATTATTTGCGCCCATTCCGTATGGACGAATATTCCGTAATAATTATGCGCGAAATTCCAGTCCTGATCGCGTATGCAATTGACCAGTCCCACGCCGAGGCACGCAAGCACGTACAAGCCGAGTATTGCGATTATATCGGTTACTACCAGAATGTAAAACTTATCCAGACTGAATCCCTTTATCCACAAAACGACCGCTTCGGTTGCCACTGCAACGAGAAACGCAACCAACACCCACAGCAAATTACGATCGACGAAATCGACTACTCCGATAAAATCTTGCATATGTATTTTCTCCTTAGATTTTCTTTCCCCAAACCGACTCGAGGTTTATTTCCTGGCTCATCTTGTCGATTATCCACAACAGCGGAGTTTCGACGTTTTCGGGTGCGAATTTTTCACCGGTGGCGTTGTGTCCGAGCGCCGAGCACGTAAAGTATTGAACGGATTTGAACTTATTGCATATCGTATTTACGAAATTGACTTCGCCGTACTCTTTGAGGAAGCCTTCACAAACGGCGTTGGAAGCCTCGCATATTCCCGCTTCCGGGTGCGACGCGATATATTCTTTGACTGCGGTTTCGCCTATTTTTTCGTCCAGCCCCTTTATGTCGCATTTGGTAAATACGACTACTACCGTTTTGTTTACGGTCTGATTTGCTTTAAGGCGATACATGTTTTCCATCGTGTTGATAAGTCCGCTGAGAATATCTCCCATCGGCTGAGTACTGCCGTTGAGCTCGTTAAATTCGGCTTCGGACAGATTTTTCTTTAATTCGCTGCGATATTCTTCAACCGACAACGGGTCCACCACCATCATGACGGCGTCGGCAAAACGATAGCCCTGCTGATTGCCTAGCGCTTCCTGATTGGCAAAGACTTCGCCCGCAATATCGCACACCGAAACGAGGTTGTTGATTTTTGCGGTGTCGGGCTTTAACATGAAGTTGTAATACTTAAAGGCGGTGTCGTTGGTTTTTTGCGGACATTCGCCGCTTTCGATACGCTTCATGTTGTCCTTGAACATATCGCCCTGAACGTATTGATATTCGTAGCTGAGTCCGAGGGAAGGTGCTTTGTTTTCGATTTCGTTTATTGCCATGGTGATAAAGCAGGTTTTGCCCGCGTTTGCGCCGCCGACGACCGGAATAAGGTAGCTTTTATGCATGCCTCCTATCGCCTTGCACCCGCAATGCGGACAGAGAGATTCGAGCTTTTGTCTGCCGTTGAGAAAAGTCGTGGGCAATTTGGCTCCGCACTTGCACGTTCTGTGGAAAATTCCGTACTTACTGGGCACGAGATGACGGTGCTGCGCTCCGCAATGAGGGCAGATGTAAACCGGCAAGGTAAATTTTCTTTCGCAGCCCGGATTGTAACAGTTGTTGCTTATTCCCTTAAACAGGCAGAACAACGCGTCCACGCCGCGCAACAGCAGGAAGCCGAGGTATACGAACAGCATTACTACCGCAAGCCCCAATACGTGCAGCACGGTAAATACCGTCGTAAACAACGTTCCGAATACGGCGATACTTACCAGCATAAACAGGCGATAAATAAAAATACAGACGGTTGCGTAGACGTTGCTCTGTTTCTGGAACATGTCTGCCCACGCTTTTTTGATGTCGCCGATATTTTTGCTCCATGCCGACGCAATCGTGCACCACAGATCGCGATATCCTTCGCCGAAGAAATATCCGACCTTGGCAGGTTCTTTTACTTGGGTTTTACTCATTTTTTACTGTCTCCTTTGTTGTTTTTGAATAAATCGAAGAATTTTTTCACTACTCCGACGTGTCCTCTTTCGTATTCGTCCGAAAAATCTTTCAGCTTACGCTTTAAATCCGGTCTGCCTGCAAATTTCTTTTCCGTTATTTCCAGAACTTCGCGGCGTTTGCCTCCTCCGAGCGATTCCAGATACGGCACGACGATATCGCTTTTAAGCATAAACGAGAAATTGTTGGGAGCCGAGAACATATACGTAAAAAACACGTACATATTCTCCATAGCGGCGCGCGGATCTTTTTTAAAGCAACTTATGATTTTTCTTTTGAACGCTTCGCCTTCCTTTACGAACGGGAATATAAACTTTTCCACCAAGTCGCATTCTCTTCCCGCAAATCGCGGGTCGGCGGCGACGTCGTACATTGCGTAAAGCACGTCTTCAAAATACATTTCCGTGTAGGCGGCGATATCGGCGTTTGAATTTTCGGGTGCGGCAAAACAGAATCCTCCGTCCACTCGTCTTTCGATTTCGGAAATCGCAGCCGCGCGTTTATTTAAGTCGCGCGAGCCTGCCATACGGAACAGGTCGCCCTCCTCGATAAGAAAAGCGGTAAGCCGCACCGAAGCGGGGAAACAGTCGGGCGCGGAAGACGTGACGGCGTAAACCATCTGCTTGTCGGGAAGGTTCTTTTCGATTTCGGCAATGCTGCCGCACGAGAATACCGTGTTTATAAGGTCGTATCTTACGCCGTCAAGCTCGTTTTTGCCCACCATTCCGCCGATACGCGAGTACATTACCGCGGCTTCGGCGATTTTTTTTGCGGGCGGAAGCGAAGAAATATAGCTTTGCACCTTGCCTTTGAATATCGCCGTCATTTCCGCTTTTACCGAATCGGGCGCGGGCGACATAAGCACGCTTTTGCGATATTCGTCAATCAGTTCCGCACCGCCGACGACTCGGCTCGTGCGATATTCGTATACGAAAACGCGGCTTAAAAAATCTGCGGCTTCGGGATACTTTGACGAGCAAGCGATAAACGAATTTTTCTTTTCTGGATGCACGGCAACGAACGAAGCGTATTTTTCGACGCATTCGTCGCTAAGTTCGGGTCGGCACGATATCGCCGCGAGAAGAACGCAGAAGAACGACTCGGCGTCGAAAGCAAGCGACAAATAATCGAACAGTTTCGCAGTTCCGGAAGAGACCAACGAGGGCATTATTTCACGCACGGAAACGTACAGCGAAACGCCCATGCCGGCGTCGGCTTTACGCGCTTTGTCCAGTATCGAAACGAAAGCCTCGCGCTCGCCCTTTGCCATAAAATCCAGATATTTCGATTTAAGCTCGGCAAACGCTTCGCCTTTAAGTTCGGGCGACGTTTTGCGATAAACGTCAATCCACACGGCGGCGATGAAATAATCGGCGCGGATATCCGAAAAAGACGCCACGTACGCGATAAAGCTTTGCTTTACGAATATTTTAAGCGCGGAAATTTCGTCGCAAGGGCAATCGGTAACCACTTTCTCGTAAGCCGAAGCGGGCGACGCGGTTGAAGCCTCCGCAAAAGCTTCTTTTACGAACGTGCCGACGAGATTTTCTCTTTCAACCGATTTCAGGAACGGGAATACGCGCTTGTACAGTTCGATTTTTTGCAAATACGAACAAAAACGCTCTTTGGTTCCGAATTCGGCAAACGCCTTTGCGCACAGGGCGGGATACTCTTCCTTGTCGTTTTTCTCCGCGAAATCGAGCAGTTTTTTCAACGTTTCGCAGTCGCCGACAAAGCGATAGTCGCCTTCGGTGAATCTGCGGTAAGCCATCAGAAAGTCGCAGTCGTTTATTGCGTATTTATTAATATCGTCGTCGAATTTTTTTACCGCAAGCACCACGCTTGGATAGTCCGAGGCGAAATTATCCGTGACGAACGCGATATAATCGCCCGCCTTTTCGTCCTCTGCCGGGCGACCTGCGTATATCTCGACGGTATTGGGGTCGTAGCTGCCGGGAAAAGCGTTGGTTTCGTTCCGAGGCAGTGCGAACGACAGGGTGATAAGCGGCGACACGCTTTGCATATACGTTGCGTAATACAGTTTTTTAACGTATTCGCGCGGCAACAAAACGGACAACGCGAACGTCCAATAAAATACGTTTTCGCTTTCCTCGTAAAAAACGATGCGTTTTCCGC
>CAKQJJ010000102.1 GCA_934247335.1 uncultured Clostridia bacterium
ACATATACTCGTTGCGGGAAATGCCGAACAGATCTTCGATGATTCCCGGCGCGAACTGACCCTGATATTCGATATTGTGAATGGTGAACACGGTGCGTATTCCGTTGTAGCCGTTTTTATACATATAGTACAGCTTGTAGTATACGGGAACGAGCGCGGTGTGCCAGTCGTGGCAGTGCAGAACGTCCACCTGAAAATCGAGCATGGGAATAAGCTCGAGAACGGCGCGGGAGAAAAACGCGAATCTTTCGCCGTCGTCGCCGTAGCCGTACAGCGAATTGCGTTTGAAGTAGTATTCGTTGTCCACAAAATAGTACACCGTTCCGTTTTCTTCGAGACGGAACAGACCGCAGTACTGCATTCTCCATGCCAGCGGAACGTAGATATTTCCGAGGTACTGCATTTTAGCGCGGACGTCGCTGCCTATGCTTTCGTACAGCGGAACGATGACACGTGCGTCGTACTTGCCGAGTTTGTTGAGATTTTTGGGAAGAGATCCGATGACCTCGCCCAGTCCGCCCGTTCCGGCATACGGAAAAGCTTCGCTTGCCACGAACAGAACGCCTTTTTTACGCTGAGAAGTCGTTACAGATTCGGTTTTTGCGGTTGCGGCAACGTCCGTTTTTTCAACCTTGGTTGCTGTTTTGGTTGCGGTCTTTTTAACCTGGGACTTTTTTGCGGTTGCCGATTTTGCCGCCGAAGCGGTTTTGGTTGCTTTCTTTTCGGGTGCAGCCGTGCCGGCAGTCTTTTTTGTTGGCATATTTATTACTCCTTGAAAATTGAATTCCGAATTTTTGTGCGAAGTATAGCGTCAGATTACCGAATCTTCGCAGATAAAGCTGGGGTGCGTGTCGTGTCCGCTGAGTACTCGTCCTCCGAGCACGCGGACGTTTTTATCGGTTATCACGCAATTGATTTTGCTGTTTTCGCCCACTTCGGTGTTCTGGAACAGGACGGAATTGCGGACCACCGCTCCCTTTGCGACTTTGACTCCGCGGAACAGGATGGAGCCGGTGACTTCGCCTTCTATTACGCAGCCGTCGGCGATGAGCGAATTGCTTACCTTTGCCGTTCCGGTTATTTTGCAGGGCGCGCTGTCGCGTACGCTGGTGTAAATTTCCGAGCCTTTCTTTCTGAAAAGTTCCTCTCTCACGGTTTTGTCGAGAAGCTGCATGGAATGTTTGTAATAGTTGCTCATGCTGTCGATGCTTGCGAAATAGTCGTCGTACTCGAAGCCGTAGATTTTGTAAAGATTTACGCCCTTAATGAGTACGTCGCGCGAAAAGCTTTTATAACCCATTTCTTCGGCGTTGTCGATGATTTTAAGCAAAAAGTCGCGGTTTATTACCAGAATATTGACGAACACTTCGATAGTGCCGGTGTTGTTGGACGAATTGACTACTTTGCTTACTCTGCCGTCCGCCTCGACGGTGACTTTGGTGCGTACTTTTTTGTCTATCACGTCGCCGATGCGTTTTTTGCGGTACACGACGGTTATGTCGGCGCCTTTGCTTTCGTGGTAATCGACGACCTCGGTGAAGTCTATCGTGCAAACGTTGTCGCAGTCGGACATGACGACGTATTTTTCGGTGCGTTCGCGAAGGTAATACGCAACGTTGCTTATCGCCTCGAAACGAGAAGAATATACTTTGGACGAATCGTTATTTCCGAAGGGCGGCAAAAGCGTAAGACCGCCGTTTTTACGCGACAGATCCCAACTCTTTCCCGAACCCACGTGGTTCATAAGCGACTGATAGTTATATTTGGTGATAACGCCGACGTTGGTTATGCCGGAGTTGACCATGTTGGACAAAACGAAGTCGATAAGGCGATATCTGCCGCCGAACGGAACCGACGCGAGCGTGCGTTTTTCGGTTAATTCGTTTACTTCTTTGTCGTGAATGTTGCTGAATACTATTCCTACCGATCTTGCCATTTTATTTCTCCACTATCTCCCCGCTTGCAATTTTCGTGCCGTTTTCGACGACGCTGTCGCGACCTATAAGCGCGATGTGATTTTTATCCGATTTTTCGTCGCCGATATACACGTCGTCGCCGATGCAGACGCTTTCGTCCACGATTCCGTACTTGATATGCACGTTTTTACCTATGCGCACGTCGCGCATGATAACGCTGTTTTCGATTACGCTGCCCTCTCCCACGCAGACGTTTTCGCTTATCACGCTGCCCAGGATGGTTCCTTCTATTTCGCAACCGGTGGTTATAATCGAATTTTCGACGAACGACTGCTTTCCGAAGTACGTAGGCGGAAGCGGTTCGTTCCGCGAATATATCTTCATTTCCGGCTCGTTCAAGTTTATTGCCGGATGTTCGCCGAGCAGGTCCATATTGGCTTCCCACAGCGAAGTAATCGTTCCGACGTCTTTCCAGTAGCCGTCGAAGCGATAGGCGTACATTTTGAATCCGTTTTTAAGCATGTACGGAATCACGTCTTTTCCGAAGTCGCCGGAAGAATTTTCGTCCTTTTCGTCGCGGATGAGCTGCTGCTTCAACACGTCTTTTTTGAATATGTAAATGCCCATGGAAGCCAGCGTGGACTTGGGATTTTTGGGCTTTTCTTCAAATTCGAGAATTTTGCCGGTGTTGTCCGCGGTCATTATTCCGAAGCGGCTTGCTTCCTCTATCGGCACGTTTATAACGGCAATCGTACAGTCGGCGTCGTTTTTGATATGCTCGTCCAGCATTTGCGAATAATCCATTTTGTAGATATGGTCGCCGCTTAAAATAAGCACGTGTTCGCTGTCGTATTTGTCAAGGAAGTTGAGATTCTGGTATATTGCGTTTGCAGTGCCTTTATACCACAGCGCACCGCGCTTACCCTGATAGGGCGACAGAGTGTATACTCCGCCCGACATACGGTCGAGATCCCACGGCTTTCCGTCGCCTATATACTCGTTTAGTATAAGCGGCTCGTACTGAGTGAGCACGCCCACCGTGTCTATACCCGAATTGGTGCAATTGCTTAGCGGGAAGTCGATTATACGGTACTTTGCGCCGAACGACACCGCGGGTTTCGCCACCTTACCGGTAAGGGCGTACAGTCGCGTACCCTGACCGCCGGCAAGCAACATTGCCACACACTTTTTTTTCTTCATTATTTTCCCTCCTTGACTCTCTTGAGATACAATCCCGACATAGGCTTTATGTCGACCGTTAAACTGTTTGCAAACCCGTGAGAGCTCTTTTTTACCGTTTTATACTGTTTTTTGCCGCCCTTCGACCAGCCGCTCCATTCGCTTGAAAGCGCAACGGCGTATTTTCCTTCCGGGCAGCCGAAAGCGTAGCCGCGATATTCGCACGGCGAGAAGTTGAACGCGCATATAACGACGCCGCCGTCGCCGTCCTTGCGGGCGTACACGATTACGTTGTCGTTGCGGTCGTCCACCACCAGCCACTCGAATCCGTCGAACGAGCAGTCCTGCTTCCACATGGCGGGCGTTTTTACGTAAAACTCGTTGAGCGCGGCAAAAAATTCAAGCGATTCTTCGTGCATCGGATAGTCTAAAAGCAACCAGTCGAGCTGCTGTTTGTAGTTCCACTCGATGAACTGGGCAAACTCCGTGCCCATAAATATCAGTTTTTTGCCGGGGTGAGCGAACATACTCATCAGGTAGTTGCGCCAACCGGCGAATTTCATTCCGTAGTCGCCCGGCATTTTGCTGAGAAGCGAGCATTTTCCGTGAACCACTTCGTCGTGGCTGACGGGCAGAATATAATTTTCGCTGAACGCGTACGTAAGCGAAAAGGTCAGATTGTTGTGCAGTCCGCTGCGGAACACCGGGTCGGTTTTCGCATAGGACAGCGTGTCGTTCATCCAGCCCATGTTCCACTTGAAGTTGAAGCCCAGTCCGCCTTCGGAAACCGGTTTGGTGACTTTGGGCCAGGCGGTGGATTCTTCCGCGATCATCATGGCTTTGGGGTGATGCGCGAACACGTAGGTATTCAGCTTTTGCAAAAAGGCAACCGCCTCTTCGTTTTCCCTGCCGCCGCTGCGGTTGGGAAGCCAGTCGCTGCCCCTGCCGTAGTCGAGATACAGCATGCTTGCAACCGCGTCCACACGCAGTCCGTCCACGTGATAGACGTCCATCCACATCATGGCGTTGGAACAAAGGAAAGTTTGCACTTCGCCCTTGCCGTAGTCGAAACAGCGCGTTCCCCATTCCTTGAATTCCTTGCGCGCCTCTATCGACGGTTCGTACAAAGGTTGTCCGTCGAAGTCGATAAGTCCGGGCTGATCTTTTGAAAAATGCCCCGGCACCCAGTCGATTATTATTCCAATGCCTGCGGCGTGGAGTTTTTCGACAAGATAGCCGAAATCTTCCGGCGTGCCGTAGCGCGAAGTCGGAGCGTAGTAGTTTATTATCTGATATCCCCAGCTACCGTCGAAAGGATGCTCGGCAACGCCCATGAGTTCGAGATGCGTGAACTTCATTTTTTTGAGATAAGGCACGATTGCGTCGGCGAAATCGCGGTACGAGTATACGTTGCCGTCGTCGTGCAGACGCCACGAACCTATATGCGCCTCGTAAATGGACACGGGGGAATTGTAAATATCTTTGTCTTTAAGTTTATTGAAATATTTCGCGTCGTTGATTTTTACGCGGCTTAAATCGTACGCTTTGCTGTTGCAATTGCCGTTCTTTTCGGCGTGAACGGCGTACGGATCGGCTTTGTAAATTGTCTGGTCGCCGTTGTGAATGACGAATTTGTACGCGTCGAAAGTTTTTACTCCGCAGACAGACAGCGAAAACAGTCCGCTGCCGTCGGGCTCCATTTTTCCTTCGTTTTCGTCCCAGTCGTTAAACTCGCCTATTACCGAAACGCTGTCGGCATGAGGAGCCCACGTTCTGAAAACGGCTTTGCCCGTTTTTTCGTCGAATACGCAACCCATAAATTTGTAAGCGTCGTACATCTCGCCCTGGTGAAATTTTGTTACGTACTCGTTTTGTTTCATAAGCATCCCTCTCGTAAGTAGTAAAGTAAATCGGTTGGCGTCGCGGTTTGCGACCGTGTGTCTTTTATCGTTTTATATTATACTACAATTATCGGAATTTTTCAATAGGAAAAGCAAAAAATTATTGGTTTTTTTAGCGTTAAACCGCCGTTTTTTTGCTTTCGGACGGGCGTCTTTCGACTTTTTTCGCGACTTTGCTCGTAAACGAGTATAAAATCAGCCGTTCGACATTTATTTTAAGCACTTTTTCCACTGCGTCGGCGTACGCGTTTATCTGCCCGACATATTTGTCCGAAAGCAAATTTTTCTCGCCCGACAGCTTGTAATCCAGTATCAGCGCGCGCTTTCCGTTTACCGCCATAAGGTCGATTATACCCTGAACGAGCGTGCCGTCGAAATCGACGACGAAGCTCTGTTCGCGGTAGACTTTGCCGCCGAAATCGCCGAGTATGCGCGCAACGTTTTCGTGCGCGGCTTTGATTTGCGGAACCGAAATTTCATCGGTGAACATGTCTTTAAGGCGCTCGTACTCCTTCTCGAACGGCGCGGAAAAATCTATTTTCTGCATTATCGCGTGGTAAGCGGTACCCCTTTGCATTATCGCGTCGTCGTCCGCAATGCTTTGAGCGGCGCCTTTTTCCTCTTCGCCCACCATGCCGGTTACGGTGGTTTTTATCTCGCGCGAAGGGTACGGGTAGACGTAGCCGATGCGCCGGGACAAAAGCTTCACGAGTTCGGGGTCGGGCGGCGCGGCGGGGGCGATTTCGTCCTCGGTTTCGGCACAGACGACCTCTTCTTTTTTGACAATTTCGGTGCAATAAGAAGAAACGGGTTTCAACCAGTCGAGAAAGCACGTGGCGTTTTCGGGGGCTTCGCTCTTGCCGGTTTTGTCGTACGCGTAAACGTACAAGCCTTTTTCGGCTCGGGTCAAGGC